>JAAYKS010000220.1 GCA_012522285.1 Clostridiaceae bacterium
AGCGGTCGCACGTTCCGCGGAGGTGACCGATCTTGCCCCCCTGCTCGATGTCCGATATGGACGCCTCGAAGAGGCAGACCGCCGACGCGCGGACATCGCCCGTGCGCTTCTCAACGAGCCCGCGCTGATCCTCCTTGACGATCCCGCCCGAGGACTGGATGCTGAAGCGTCCGATACCATCCTGGATCTTGTCTCGAGGTTGACCGATATGACCGGCGCCGCGGTTTTGCAGACCGCCCGTACCTTTGACCGGCTTGCAGGCGCAGACCGCGTCGGTGTGATGGAAAACGGCCGCATCCTTGCGGAAGGAACTCCCACCGCCCTGGTCGACAAGTACGCGGACGATCGGCTGCGGCTGGTGCCCCGCCCGGACTCCGTAAGTCGGGAGACCCTGATCCGGCTGCTCGACGCGGAAGGATATCACTATACCGCCGGGACCTCTGCGGATGGTCCCATGGTGGAGGTCGCGATCGTCAACAGTATGGGAGCGCTGCTCCTGGTCAACCGGATCGTCCACTTGGTCTTGCGGTTTGAAATGCTCCGGGGAGACCTGGGAGATGCCTGCCGGCGGATCCTGCGGGAAGCCAAGGCGAACCAGCCGCATCTCCACGGGACGGAGGTGGCGTCGTGACCGGGTTTGGAGGGCTGTTGTCGAGACATCGCAGGATGGCGTTCCGTCATCCTGCCGCTCCGCTTTTTCTGTTGTTGCCGATCGCCGTTATTGCGGTTCTCTTTGTCTCGTATTTGTCGGCGCAGCACGCCTCCGCCATTCCCGCTGCCGGCACAGCCCAGGTCCGCTGGCTGGCGGCCTGCTGGGCGGCGGCAGGCTTGCCGGTGGTTCTGGCTTTTCCGGCTGCGATGATCGCGCTGCAAGTCTTTGCGGGCGATCGGAGTGCCGGCAAACGCCGGGATTTTGGCATCACGCTGTTGAGCAAAGGAACACAGACGACCGCTTACATCGGCGTGCCTGTGTTGGCCGCATTGTCGGTCGCGCTGCTTTCCTATGCCGGCATACAAGTTGCGGTCGCCCTCTGGACCGGCGTCGCACCGCTCCCGCGCGCCGTGCTTTTTGGACTGGGGTATACCATGCTGGGTGCGCTGCACGCGGGATTGCTGTCAGTCTTTGTGGTCTCTCTGCTGCCGGGCGGGGGGGCATATGCCGTATTGTCGTCGTTGTCCGCTCTGGTTCCCGGCTTTTTGAGCGGCGCATTTATTCCCATCGGATATCTGCCGGATCCACTGGCCCGGATCGTGTTGGGGTTCCCGGCTTCCCATGCGGTCTCGCTGGCCCGTCAGGCGTTGACCTGGCAGGCCGCGACGAGCGTCTTTGCGGGTGCAAGCGCCGATCTCGCGCGATACCGTTCGCTCTTTGGTGTCGACTTGTTTTGGGGAGAGAGGGCCATACTCCCGTTGTGGAGTCTGCTGTTTCCGGCAGTGACCGCTCTGCTGTTTCTTTTGCTCTCCATTCCTCTGGTGCTGCGTGCCTGCCGGACGGATCGAATCCCGCGGCGTCGCAAAGAAGGGAGCCAATAAGACATGGACAAACCACAAGTCACCTCCGCCATCTGCGGATTGTTCTGCGATGCCTGTGGCATCTATCTTGCCACGACCGAAGAGCCTGACCGTCTCGCGAAGATTGCGAGCGCCAAGGAGACGGTGCCGGACGATGTCCGCTGTCTGGGTTGCCGGTCGGACGTGTTGTATCCACATTGCAGGACATGCAGGATGAAAGCGTGCGCCACGCAGAGAGGACTGGACTACTGCAGCCTATGTCCTGGCTATCCCTGTGATGTTCTGCGGGACTTCCAGGTTCAGAAACCCCACCGCATCACGCTGTTCGAATCCCTGGAGGACATCCGGGACCACGGAGAAACAGCTTGGCGGGCGCGCATGGAAACCGAATATCGTTGCACTTCCTGCGGGACGATGAACCAGATTTACGATCCCGACTGCCGGCATTGCGGCCATGTGCCGCCCAATCCGTACGCAGGTCGGTTCCGCGTGGAGATTGAAGCGGGAAAATAAAGAGACGGCGTGCGACCCAATGGATCACACGCCGTTTGGTTTTTTTAAGACAACGGTCACTGCGAACGCCTCTTTGAGACCCGTCTACGGGCGATGGCAAGAGATACCCCTCCCAGGAGCAAAGCAGACACCCCAATCGGGAGAGAACCCAACGAGCGCTCACCGGTGTCGGGGATTACCACTGGCGTGGGAGTAGGAGTAGGAGTCGGGGTTGGAGCGACAGTGGGCGTGGGGGTTGGTGTTAATGTGGGAGTAGGAGTGGCAAGTGGAGTCCATTTCGCATAGAGAGTGATATCGCCCTCGACCATGTCGGTCGCGAACAGCCATTCCGTTTCGTAGGTTGCTTCCCGGAACCACCCGTCCATTTCGTTTCCCGCAAGGACCGGATCTGTAGGTTTTGTGACCAGTCCATCGGAGGGTACTACCGCTGGCGATACCGCACTGCCTCCCACACTGTCGAAGGTCACGGTGTAGGTGACTATCTCATCGTAAGTGAGAACCAGCCTGGGATACCATTCTGGCGGTGTTTCTCCCATCGCTTCACAGAACCCCACGCCTGCATCGGGCGATTCCAGTGCGGACTGTAACAGGACACCATAGTTGGGCGTGCCGCTCTGCCAACTGTTGTAGAGCGCCGTGACATCCCACTCCCAAACTGACTCAGGAGCCGCACCAGTCGTTGTTGCGGCGGGTGTCACTTCATAGGTCGGCAGCGTGTTCCAGGTCACGGTATCTGCTTCCCAAGCGGAGTTGATACGGTGCGCTCCGATGGCAAAAGGCGCATCCGTCATCTCATACAACACCAGTTGCAGAACCGCACTGGTCACTGTCGTTGGCAGATCCGTAAGATCAAAACCAATCAAAATATACGCTGTTATAGTATATTCCGGATCGATCTCGTTTCCGACTCTCATGATCCCGTTGTTCTCATAGTTGTAATCGGGACTGTTGGATGAAACCCAAACGTCCTGAGATGCCTCGGGCTCGGGCTTCAATGTTAATGTTGCTGCGGTAACGGGTGAAGAAAAGAGCAGAAC
>JAAYKS010000221.1 GCA_012522285.1 Clostridiaceae bacterium
GCCACCTTGCAGGTGCTCCGCAGACTTCGGCGCGAACGGATCCTGTTTGTGGTGGCGACCGCACGACCCATACGGGCGGTTGACGGCATGATACCCGGTCTTCGGTATGACGCCGGGATCTTCCACAACGGGGCGGTGATCACAGAGGGAGGCAGACGGGTCGCCGGATGGGGCATTGAGAAACCTGACGATTTGATCCGGGGCATCCTCGCGGACCGGGCGGACTGCCATGTGGCAGTCGAGGTGGACGACCGCCTATACGCGAATTTCGATGTCGATCGGATCTGGCGGGGGATCCCTTATCTCCCGACTTCCGATTTTCGGGAGATGCGCGCAATGACCGCGGACAAGATCATCATCGAAACCGACACGCTGGAAAAGATGGCAGGGTATCGGCCATATTTGCCGGAATCGCTGTATCTGGAGTTGTCCGAGCACACGATCGCCATGATCATGCACCGGCAGGCGACCAAACGGCAGGCCGTCCGTCTCCTGGCGGAGCGCCACGGGTTCGGGATGGAGGAAGTCATCGCGTTTGGAGACGACTACAACGACATCGACTTGCTCAGGGGGTGCGGGTGTGGTGTCGCGGTCGGGAATGCGCTGGAAGTGGTCAAAGAGGCCGCGGACGAGGTGTGCGAAACCAACGAGAACGACGGGGTCGCCCGTTGGCTGGCCGAGCGTCTGGATCTATAGCCGGGAAATAAAAAAGGTTTCGCGAGGGAGCCTGGATCCCGCCCGGATCTACGCGATCCGGAGGCCTCCGGATCGCAACAGCGCCGCCAGACCGGCGGAATCCCGCACCAGACGGTCGGAGAGCATCGCTGCGCTTGCCACGTCTCCCGGCTGGTGAAAATCCGACCCGGCCACCCGGAGCAGGCGGGGATGGCGCGTGGCCAGTGCCTCCGCGCAATCGTTGCGGCTGTCGTGTCGGGGGTTGCCGTTCCAGGTTTCAATCCCGTCCATCCAGACGGGGTCCGCGGGGGTACACCCGGGTCGGTAGGGATGTGCCTGTACGACGAGCAGCCCCTGTTCGTCCGCCAACGCGCGAAAGTGTTCCGGATCGAGTTGATACAGATCGGGGTGATCCACCAGCAGCTGTTCGTCCATCCCGAAGACCAGATAGTCGTTCTGGCTTCCGTCAAACCGGAGTTCCATCCCGAGCAGCACTTCGATGCCGATGCGCGCACCCTCTTCCTGGGCGGCGCGGTATCCCGACATCCAGGAAGCGGCGCGTTCGGCGGCGCTTCGGCCGGGGAGGCGGTCCGCGACATGACGATAGTAGTGGTCCGTGACGCAGATGGCGTCGTAGCCCGCCTCTGCATAAAGAGAAGCGCCCCGTGCGCCGGGCACCTGTCCGCAAGGGCTGGTTTCAGAGGTGTGTAAATGGAGTTCGTAGCGGTACTTCGTTTTCATCCGTCCCATTCTACCCGAATCCGGACGTTCTGGCATCTGGCCGTTTTCACAAAAGGTACGGGATCTGATAGAATACGGTAGACCGTATTCCCGGATCGCCGGGTGTGGGAGGGAAGCATTTGGATTACTGGGAAGGATTCCTGCTGGGACCTCTCTGGAGTGACACCGATTATGAGAACCGACGCCACGGGGGTCAAATCCTCGGAATCGGGGTTGTGGTCTGGGCGGCCATCGCGGTGATCGTGCTGCTGCCGGGTACCCAGAGCGTCTGGATCTCGCCCGCGTCCCTCCGGATGTCGATGCTTTTTTACGTCGGGCTGACGCTGGTTTCCCCGTTTTTATCCCGTATCTACTACCGCCTGATCTTCCCGATGCGCATCGCGGCTTTGGGAGTTCAGCTTGCCAAGTTTTGCGCAGGCATGTTGGTGCCGGTCAATCTGCTGCTCAAGGGATTCCGGCTGGATCTGCCCTCGCTGCAAGACGAAGCGCTGCTCTTTTTCAACGAATATCTCAGCGGCATCATCGACCGGTTCACGGGGGAATACGGCGGCTCCGGCATGATCATCGGCATCGCGGTCGGCGGTGTCTCGATCGCGCTCATGGGAGCCGGTATCGCACTGGCGTCCCTGATCGCGCCGCGGGTGATTCTGGCGGCGATGCGCGTGGTGCAGTGGCTCTACGACTCACTGTTGTTTCGTCTGGTGTTCCGGCGCTGGGGATTTAGCTGACCGTCTTCTCCGGCATCGCCATCTACGTCCGTATCGCCTGCGTCTGACGCGGGCTTTTTTATCGCTTTGGGATCCGCAGCCGGCTGGCCATCAGGAAAGACAGCAGCAGTGCCAGCACGCCGGCCGCGATGAACCATCCGGTTCCAAACCGTCCCCTGATCAGCGCATAGGTCTCCATGAGGCTGAACAAAATCAAAAACGATCCCGCGAGCGTAATCGGCACTCCCTGGAACACGGTCGTATCTTCAGTCAGGTTGAAGCGTGCCAGCCGGAATGCACCGGCGAGCGGAAACAACACCGCGAGCGCATAACCGACGGTGTGCCAGGGCCCCTCGAGCATGGACGCGTGGAGCTGCCAGGAGATCACCGCGGGGGCGACCCCAAAGGAAATCAGGTCGCAGAGCGAGTCCAGCTGCTTGCCGAAGTCGCTCTCCGCACCGAGCAGGCGCGCGAGTTTGCCGTCGTATCGGTCGAGGATGGCTGCCAGGATGATCAAAAGACAACTCATGAAAATACGAGGTGCGATGGCCGGAATCGTACCTCTGTCGATCCCCGCCGCGGA
>JAAYKS010000222.1 GCA_012522285.1 Clostridiaceae bacterium
CCGGAGGGGCCGATGTCCCGCGTCTGTGCGGCCTGGATTCAAACCCTCTGGGCCAGTGTCGCAGACCTCGCAGTGGCAACGCCGCAGGATTTGCTTGCACTGGACGGCACCCGGCGCATGAATGTGCCCGGAACGGCCACCGGGAATTGGTCTTTCCGTCTTACACAGGAGGAAATGGACACCATTTCCTGGGATGCGGTGCGGGACCTCAACACCTTGTACGGCCGGCTGTAGGCCGGAGCGACTCGGCTTCCTCGACGACGGATCTTGCGAAATCTTGCGCAAGACCCGTCTTTTTCGTCGCTCTTTTCGCGGCCGAGAGCAACTGCCGGGATGCTAGACTTCTCCCCATCAGCCGGGAACAAAACATGCTCCCGGACGGGGGAGGAAATGTCGTGAAAGAGAGATTCCGACCATGGACCGCCCAAATGGCGGTCATTCTTGCAATCGTCTGCCTGTTGTGGATCCCTGGGGCGCAAGTCCGGGCGGAGGGATTGTCCACCGGCCGGGTCGTAACGAGCCGGCTTATCAGCCGATTCACGCTGGTGGACAGCACTCCGATCGTGGTGCCGCTGATGGCACTCGCATCCGATCCGAACGTCCCGGCGTTCTGCCTGACACCCCACGCGGTCGAACCCTATCCGTCCAGTCCGGTTGGCTATGTCGGCACCGGACCGGAGGCGCTGTTTGGGAGCGAGGCGTTCATCCGTGGGGTGACGGCCATCGTCCAGCACGGATACCCGTCCGAGGCGGTCTTCGACGGGGTCACGTATTCCCCGGAGGAAGCCTACTATGCGACCACTGTGGCGATTTGGTGGCTGCATGCGGAGCTGGGCATGCCGGACGCCATCACCCCGATCTCGGGTGCGGTCTCCAACGGCCATGAGGGGCTGTTTCAAGTGGCGCGCCGATTGTATGAAATCGGGAGGACGCAGCTGCTCAAGACGGTGTCGGTCTCCGCCGAGCCTGCTCACTGGATCTGGCGAGCGGGGAGGTTGGAATGCAGTACGGCTGTAACGCAGCACCATACCGATACAGTCGGGATCGCGTCGGTACCGGCAAAGATCCAGGCGACGCTGGCGGACGGGATCCTGTCGCTTGCCACCTCGGATCTGACGGTTCTGGAAAGGGAGGTCGAGGTGGCTCTCCGAGGCACGTCCCGGTTCGCCAACGAAAACCTGTACTGGCTCGCGCCGGACAGTCCGGCCTACCAGACGGTCCTTGCGGTGGGCGGCGCATCGTTGTTCTCTGCTGCATGCCAATTCGTTCCGGAGGGGAGGTCCGGCTCCCTCGAGATTCTAAAAACCGGCAGGGAAGGACTGCCGGTCACCGGGTCGCCCGCGGTGTTCCAGTTGATCGATGCCGCTGCGGGAACGCCATGCGGCTTTACCGCCGAAGCAGCCGGTCGTTTCCGGTTCGGCGGCACCATGACCGATCTGCCGACCGAAGGAGGCGTCCTGCGCCTGTCGGGGATCCCGGAATCCCCGGGCGGATGGCTGTTGCGGGAGATCGCAGCACCGGAGGGCCATCTGCCGGCGGGAGAAGATATCCCGGTGGTTCCGGGCGATCCCGCTACCCCGGTCGAGGTATCCAACCAGTACGAAATGGTCCGCGTGCGGATCATTAAGCGGGACGCGCAAACCGGAGAAAGCCCGCAAGGGGACGCGGTCTTCGAAGGCGCTGTGTTTGAGGTCTGGCATCGGGATGATCCGGATTTTGCCTCCTCGCCGGAGGACAGACGGGAGCGAGTCGAAATCCCGGCTGGCTCGGATCGGGTGGAGACCCGTTTGCTGCGCGGCGGTTCAGCACCCGGATTTTTCGTGAGGGAAATCGCTCCCCCCGCGGGATACCTGCCCGCACCCGAAACGATGGAAGTCCTGCCGGGGAGCGGAGAAGACGACATGTGGGCTGTGTTGACAGTTGAAAACACCGTCATCCGGGGACAAATCGTATTGGAAAAGCGGGGCGAAGCGCCGGGCGGACCCGCGGGAGGGGAAGGCGCAACGATTCCGCTGCCGGATGTGACGTTCCGTATCTTCTCTTCGTCTACCGGGAAGATCGCCGATGCCATCGTGACCGGAGCGGACGGGATTGCGCGGAGCGGTTGGCTGCCTTATGGGCGATACAGGGTGGAGGAACTGCCCGGAGAAAGCAATGCCGGGTATCTCCAGGCGCCGCCCTTCGAGGTCGAACTTTGCGAGCCGGAGGCGGAGGTCTCTGTCGTGGTCGACAACGTGGCGGTTCGATTGCCGGTCGAACTGGGCAAGGGCGACGCAGTCACCGGAGAACCGGTGGCGGATGAGGGATTCTCGCTGGTCATTCTAGATGCGGACGGACATGTGCTCCGCTTTCCGGTGGCGCGTTCCGCCGGTGCCTCGGGGGAAGTGCTGCATGCCGACTCGGAGGGGCGTGTCACCGTGCCGGGCGGACTCACCATGGGATCGTATTATGCCCGGGAGTTGAGTGCTCCTGCTGGGTATGTGCGATGTGAAGAGCCGATCCCCTTTGAGGTGGTGATCGGGGAGGAAAGGATCTGTCTGGAAATACCCAACGAGCCGACCGCGCTGGAGATTCTAAAAACCGATCCGACAGGCGCTCCACTGTCCGGCGCGTTGTTCCAGCTGGAATACGCGACAGGAGAGCTTTGCCGGTTTGCACAGCTCGACGGCGTGTACCGCCCCGATGCAGGAGGGGATCCGGTTTTGCGATCCGGAGGCGACGGGATGGTGAGAATCCACGCGCTGCCGGTCGGGGACTACAGGCTGACCGAAACGGAAGCGCCTGCGGGGTATCTGCTCCCGCAGGAGGCTTCGATACCGGTCTCGATCGGGATCCGCTCCCGCGTAACGGCACCGGCCGCGATCGCCTGGGAAAACGAACCGGAGCCGACACCCGAACCGACACCGGTGCCCGAGCCGACACCCGAACCGACACCGGTGCCCGAACCGACACCGGAACCAACACCGGTGCCCGAACCGACACCCAAACCGACTCCTGTGCCCGAACCAACGCTGGAACCGACCCCCGCGCCTACGACCCGAATCACGCTCCCGACCGAACCGATCCCGCAGGCTGAGCCGATCCCCGAAGCCGGGGAGAAGATCCCATTCGCGCGCACCTGGCTCCCAGCAGCGCTGTGGGCAGCCGCTTTGACGGCCGGGTTGCTTACGCGCGCAGGTCGATCAATCGCAGCAACGCGTCCGGGTCGCCGAACCCGCCGGCCTTGGTAACGATGGTTTTGCCGTCCCACTGCCCGCCGCGAATCTTGCC
>JAAYKS010000223.1 GCA_012522285.1 Clostridiaceae bacterium
CCATCCGGCGGGTCGTGCTGCCCTCGGCGCTCCCGGGCATCCTGACCGGCAGCATCCTCTCGCTGTCCCGCGCGATCGGCGAAACCGCGCCGCTCGTGGTGTTAGGCGTGCCCGCGCTCATCCTGAAAATTCCACAGGGGCTGATGGACAACTTTACCGCCCTCCCGATCCAGATCTACTACTGGACATTGGACGCGGTCCTCACGAAAGAATACGCGAACCTCGCGGCGGCGACCAGCATCGTGTTGCTGTTGTTGTTGTTCGCGCTCAACACCGCGGCAATCGTGATCCGCAACCGGCAGCAAAGGAAACGCTGACATGGACGAAAACAAAGTACAGACGCAGACGGCCACCCTCCCCTTGCATGACGGAGACGCACGCGAAGCCGTCTTTGACGTGCATGGACTCAACCTCTGGTACGGCGCGGACCAGGCGTTGCGCGATGTCACTCTCCCGATATTCCGCAATGAGGTCACCGCTGTGATCGGGCCGTCCGGCTGCGGCAAATCCACTTTTGTCAAAGTGCTCAACCGGATGGTCGAGCTCATCCCTTCGGTGCGGATCTCCGGGTCGGTGCTCTATCACGGGGAGGACATTTTTGGCGAAGGGATGCCGGTGGAAGAGCTCCGGACCCGCGTCGGCATGGTGTTTCAAAAACCCAACCCTTTCCCAAAATCCATTTATGAGAACGTGGTGCTGGGGCCGCGACGCCACGGCATCCGCCGCAAACGGGATCTCGACGAGATCGCGGAACGATGTCTCAGGGACGCAGCGCTGTGGGACGAAGTCAAGGACCGGCTGCGCGACAACGCCTATTCTCTGTCCGGCGGACAGCAGCAGCGACTGTGCATCGCACGCAGCTTGTCACTCGAGCCCGATGTACTGCTGCTGGACGAGCCGACTTCCGCGCTGGATCCGGTGTCCTCCTACAAAATAGAAGACCTCGTCGACAAACTCAAAGAGCGATACACCATCGTGATCGTCACCCACTCGATGCAACAGGCCAGCCGCATCTCCGACCGGACCGCGTTTTTCCTGTTGGGAGAAGTGGTGGAGGCCGACCGGACCGCGCGGTTGTTTTCCAACCCGCGCGACCCGCGGACGGGCGACTATGTGACCGGGCGATTCGGATGACCGGCGATGGCGGCAAGTCCACCCGGTTTACAGCGCCGCAACGCCGGCTTAACCCTCCCCTAACACGGAACCGATACGATGGAGAAAACCGGGTGCGGATGTAAGCATCTGCCGCCCCTACGCCCCACGACACGTGAAAGGAAATGCCTCATGGCAGCCACATTGGACACTTTGCTTCGCGGCCGTAAGAAGGTGCCGCTCAGAACCCTGGCCGTTCACCGCGACGCGGCGGAACGCGGGTTGGTCGATTTTTCCACGGACATCCAGGTCGTCGCGCGCGATCTCTCGTTGTGGTACGGGGAGACCCTGGCGCTCGACCGCATCAACCTGGATATCCGCGCGCGGGAGATCACCGCGCTGATCGGGCCTTCCGGGTGTGGCAAGTC
>JAAYKS010000224.1 GCA_012522285.1 Clostridiaceae bacterium
CCTGCGGCCTATACATCTGGTTTTTCCGCGGCACGCCGCTGATGATGCAGTTGTTTTTTGTATACTATGCACTCCCACTGGTGCATCCCGCGCTGTTGATCCAGAGCAAATTCGCAGCGGCACTGATCGCGTTTTCACTCAACAGCGGCGCTTATATGGCGGAGATTGTGCGGGCGGCCATCCAGTCGATTGACAAAGGACAGCTCGAAGCCAGCAGGGCGCTCGGCATGACCTACGGGCAGGCGATGCGCCGGATCATCATCCCGCAGTCCTACCGCCGGTTGATCCCCCCGATCAGCAACGAGTTCATCATGGTGCTCAAGGACACCGCGCTGGTCTCCGCGATCGCGCTGGCCGACCTGATGCGCCGCACCAACCTGATCCAAACCAAGACCGCGTCCGCGCTGGTCTATATCCCCGCCATGCTGCTCTACCTCCTCCTGACGACAATGTTCACCTTTGTCGCGGGTAAAATGGAAAAGCGCTATGAGATTTTTGACTGAGGAGGGCGCAGCCTTGGAATCCATGCTACGAATGGAACATGTCGACAAGTACTTTGGGACCCTGCAGGTGCTCAAAGACATCAATCTGGAGATCCATCAGGGCGAAGTCGTTTGCGTGATCGGACCGTCCGGATCGGGCAAAAGCACGCTGCTGCGCTGCTTCAACCGTCTGGAGAAAATCACCAACGGCAAAGTGTATGTCGAAGGACGTTTGCTGGCGCACCGCATCAACGGCACCAACCAGCTGAACCATATGCAAAAGGACATCATCGAGATCTGTTCGGGGATCGGTATGGTGTTCCAGCGATTCAACCTCTTTCCGCATAAAACCGTGCTCGGCAACCTGATCGAAGCCCCACAGGCGGTCAAGAAAATCAGTGCGGAAGCCGCGACAGCGATTGCGATCCCCATCCTGGAGAAAATCGGACTGATCGACAAAAAGGACGAGTACCCCTCCCGGCTTTCCGGCGGACAACAACAGCGGGTCGCGATCGCGCGCGCTTTGACGATGCAGCCGGACATCATTCTGTTCGACGAGCCAACCAGCGCGCTCGACCCCGAGCTGGTCGGGGAGGTGCTGGAGGTCATGAAGGCCCTTGCGAGGGAAGGCATGACCATGGTGGTCGTCACCCACGAGATGGGCTTTGCGCGCGAAGTCGCGAACCGGGTCGTGTTTATGGACGAAGCCGTGATTGTGGCGGACGGTCCTCCTTCGGAGATCTTCTCCCAGGCCACGGGTGATCGACTGCGCCAGTTCCTGCAGCGGGTACTGGAGCCGGAAAAGTCCGGGACCGCCGAATAGACGCGAAAAGGGCCGGAGTGGCGATACTCCGGCCCTTCCTGTTTCCATGCTGTCTTGTTCTATTTACTCTTCGGAGTGGCCCGAAGGAGCGGGCTGCGTTGTGGCAGGTGTGGAGGAAGAGCTGACGGCACCCACGGGCCGGGTGTGGCGCCGCCGTCGGCTTCCTGGCCGGGCAGTGCGGGGCTGCGTCTCTTCCGATTTTTGTGAGGGTGTGTCTTCAACCGGCTTGGAAGGAACAGGTGCTTTCGCGGCACCGCTTTGTGTTGCGGTTTCAGCCTGTTTTGTCGCAGGTGCCTGCTTCGCGGGCGCATCCTGCTTGGCGGGTGCCGGCGGTGTGGACGGCTGCGCGGCAGACGCCGGGCTTCCTTTGGCCTCGCCCTCTTGTTTGGCTGCAGTCTGGCTCTTCCTGCGGGTTCGATGTCGCGGGGATTTGGTACTCTCCGTGCCCGAAGCGGCAGGTGCGGCCGTCTGAGCCGGTGCTGTTGCGGCGGAAGCGGGGGTTGTGGGCTTTTGCGCAGCGGAGGGGGCGGGAGGGGACTGGCTGCCAGCCGCCGGCTTGACAACCGGTACCGGTTTGGCCGGTTCCGCGACCGGTTGCGGGGTGGGCACCAGGTTATCCATTGATAACCCCGCGTCTTCGTCCTCACCGCTGTCGTAACCCATATCCGCTTTCCCGACATCGTCAAAGAATTCCTTGCCGTCGGCCGGCTTTTCACATACGGTACGAATCCCGTCGATGTGCTCAAACAGGTCGGGTTTGATCTGGGCCCACAGCGGATCGAGCAGGAAGTCGATGCCTTCGCGACGTGCAAGCTTGGCCGCCGGCACGAAGTCACTGTCACCCGCGATCAGGATCATCTGCTCGACTTGCTTCTTGTAGGCCATCGAGGCAATGTCGACGCCGATCTTCATGTCGACCCCTTTTTGTTTGGTGTTGAGCAGGAAATCGTCTTCGCGAAGCTTTGCGACCAGCAGTTTGCCGGAGATGACGCTCCGCAGCACCCGGGGATCGAGAACCCAGTCGGTGCCTTCTTCATCGAGATGTCCCAACCGCAACGCCATTTTACGCAGCTTGCGCAGCTGCTCGTGAAACGCAAGCCGCCATTCGTACTGCTCGGTCTTCGAATAGTCGATCAACCGGTTGGTGAGCGGGTGATGGATCTTCTTGCTAATGGGCGGACAGTCGTAGTAAAAAATGCGGTACAGCTGGTGGTAATCTTCCCGGTTTCGTTTCAGGTGACGGTTGACATAGTCCTGCAGGATGTTGGCCAGCTCTTCGGGCGATTTTTTACCCCAGAGCCGGATGGCGCGCTTCACAAAAAAGCCGCCGTCAATCAGGATGGCAGTTCGATTCATAATGGACCTCCGGTCCGGCGGTGCCAATATAGGCTCCGCCACTAATGGAAAGTCCCCGAGATCGGTTTCTCCTTCATGCGGTCGAGAAACGTACGGTCGGAGACGGCATGTGGTTCCCCCCGTCGTAAACACCAGGATAGTCGGTGCCGGGAGGAGGCTCCTCCGCAGGGGCGATATGGTAATGATTTAACTAATTATTGCATGGCATGTGGTTTTTTGTCAA
Source organism: Clostridiaceae bacterium (assembly GCA_012522285.1). Lineage (GTDB taxonomy): Bacteria > Bacillota > Clostridia > Saccharofermentanales > UBA5734 > JAAYKS01. Next base: position 2,885 of record JAAYKS010000224.1, read on the forward strand.
TCATTCAGTATGGGGCGTACGGTCTGCCGATTTTCCCGTTTATTCGAAAAATCGGATGGCACAAACAATAGATCGATCCCTATAATAAAAAGAAAGCGGAATCGGTCTGGAAAGAGGATGCCATGAAACTCGAGTGGAAACGAATCTTTATCATCGGCCTTGCTTTTTTCTCGGTTTCCATCGCCTGGGGCGTATACAACTCTTATGTCCCGGTTTTTTTGGACCGGCTGATCGCACAATCGACCCTGGTCGGCTTCATCATGACCTTTGACAACATCGCCGGCCTGATCTTCCAGCCCTTTTTCGGCAAGAAAAGCGACACGACCAAAACCCGGCTGGGACGACGGATTCCTTACATGGTGTTTGGTGTGCCGATCGCCGCAGTCTTCCTCATCCTGATTCCGCTGCACACCGCCGGCGGCACCACCGTCGCCCAGATCGCTCTGCTGATGGCCGCGGTCATCGGGATGAACTTCTTTATGTC
>JAAYKS010000225.1 GCA_012522285.1 Clostridiaceae bacterium
ACTGAACACCTTAACTATGGTTTACGAGTCTGTTCGTTAATTTCTATTGAACCGCCGTATGCCGAACGGCACGTACGGTGGTGTGAGAGGACGGCTGGCCGATTAACGGCCAGCCTCCTACTCGATTTTCAGAGGTCGGGAGGAACACCATGCGAAACCGGTATGAAAGTCCGCTGAGCAGTCGTTACGCCAGCGATACAATGCAGTGGCTCTTTTCGCCCGACCACAAATTCCGGACCTGGCGGAGGCTCTGGATCGCTCTGGCGGAAGCGGAGCAGGAGCTCGGATTGCCAATCGCAGACGCGCAGATCGAAGAAATGCGGGCGCACGCGGAAGACATCGATTACGAGGAAGCCGCTCGTCAGGAGCAAAAGGTGCGTCACGATGTCATGGCGCACGTCATCACCTACGGGCTCCAATGCCCGAGCGCGCGGGGTATCATCCATCTGGGCGCAACGTCCTGCTATGTCGGCGACAACACCGACCTGATCATCATGGACGGGGCTCTGCGCCTGGTCCGGGACCGTCTGGTCGGTGCGATCGCGCCGCTGGCGGATTTTGCCGCAAAGTATCGTGACCTGCCGACCCTCGGCTTTACCCATTTTCAGCCAGCCCAGCCCGTCACCGTGGGCAAACGTGCCGCGCTCTGGCTCCAGGATCTGCTGCTGGATCTCGAAGAACTGGACTTTGTCATCGACCACCTTGCGCTGTTGGGTAGCAAGGGGACGACCGGGACCCAGGCCAGCTTTATGGAGTTGTTCGACGGAGATCATGAAAAGTGTGTCGAACTGGATCGTAAAATCGCCTCCAAAATGGGATTTGCGCGAACCTATGTGGTGTCGGGACAAACCTATCCCCGCAAAGTGGACGCGCGGGTGCTCGGGGTGCTGTCCGCCATCGCACAGAGCGCGGCGAAGTTCAGCAACGACATCCGGTTGCTACAGCACCTGAAAGAAGTGGAAGAACCATTTGAAACCGCACAGATCGGCTCCTCTGCCATGGCCTACAAGAGGAACCCGATGCGTTCGGAGCGGATCGCCTCGCTAGCCAGGGCGGTCGTGGCGGATTATCAGAACACCGCGATGACCGCATCCGCACAATGGTTTGAGCGCACGCTGGACGACTCGGCCAACAAGCGCATCTCGGTTCCCGAAGCGTTTTTGGCGATCGACGCGATTCTGATTCTGTATCGCAACATCGCGGGCGGCCTGGTGGTGTACCCCAAGGTCATCCACCGGCATCTGATGGATGAACTCCCGTTTATGGCGACCGAGAACATCCTGATGGCCGCGGTCAAACGGGGAGGGGACCGCCAGGAACTGCATGAACGCATCCGGCAACACGCCATGGAGGCCGGGCTGCGCGTCAAACGGGACGGAATGGCCAACGATCTGCTGGATCGGATCGCCCTGGACGCGGCTTTTGGATTGGACCAGGCGGATTTGGCGGATTTGATGGATCCGGGTCTGTATACGGGCCGCTCCGCGCAACAGGTCGACCGCTTCCTCGCAGAAAGTGTCCAGCCCGTCCTGGATCGGTTTGCGGCGGCGCTTCAGGCTGAAGAAGAGCAACTCAAGGTATGATATAGTATTGTCGTGACATGCTGATGGGCATGATTTTTTATGGTCGGATGGGAGGCACATGGACATGAAACTCGACAAACGCAGCAGTGTTCCGTTGTATGCTCAGCTCAAGGATCTGTTGATCGAGCGTGTCGATTCCGGCGCCTATCCGCCGGGCACGCGCATTCCTTCCGAACTGCAGCTCTGCGAAGAGCTCGAGCTCAGCCGTCCGACGGTTCGACAGGCGATTTCCGAGCTGGTATCCGAGGGCACGCTGTCGATTGTGAAAGGGCGCGGTACGTTTGTTGCCGCCGCTCTGGAAAAAGTGGACATTCGCGGATTTTCCGCTTTTACCTTTTCTCTGTTGTCGGCCGCCAGTCTGGAGCATTTCCATTTTGAGGACTATGCGATGGATCCGGACGCCCACGAACATCTGGAAAAAGCGTTCGGACAAGGAGTTCCGGGCGGCGAACCCGGATATTTCCGCGTGGACTGGACGGACAACGCGCACCGCCGCAGTCCGCTGTTCCTGTGCAAGTCCTACATCCCGGCCGCGATGTTCCCGGATCTAGCGGCAGACCTCCGGGCGCGGCGCAAAATGATCGATATCACGGCGAACAAATACGCCTATCTCCCGGCCAAAGCTTCCTGCAGGATCTCCGTCCGGCAGGCGGACACCGAAGAAGCCCGCTATCTCGATATCGCCCGCGGGGCTCCGGTGCTGTGCGTCCAGTCGAGGCTGACCTCCCGCAGCGGGATTCCCTGCGAGTATGACATTGCCATCCTGCGCTCGGATGTGTGCGACATCCTGATCGACAGCGGAAGGAGCTAACAATATCCACCCATGATCTATTTTGACAACAGTGCGACGACCCGTCCGCTGGACGAGGTTATCGCGCTGGTTACCGAGACCATGCGCGATGTGTTTGGCAACGCCTCGTCTTTGCATGCGCTCGGTCTAGACGCCGAGCGTAAAATCAAAGCGGCCGCCCAAACGATTGCCGGGACGCTGCCTTGCACCCCCGCTTCACTCGTCTTTACGTCGGGGGGAACGGAGTCGATCAACACGGCCATCCGCGGCTATCTCGAAGCCAATCCACGCAAGGGGAAGCATCTGATCACCTCGGCCGGGGATCATCCCGCGGTGAGGGAGCCGGCGCGCGCGCTGGCATCCCGGGGGTACGAGACCACCTTTTTGCCGCTGGATAGTAATGGGTGCGTGGATCCGGATCGTCTGGCCGACGCGATCCGTCCCGACACCGCGCTGATTTCCCTGAACCACGTGAACAACGAAACGGGGGCCATCCACGATCCGGAGCAGATCGCCTCCATCCGCAACCGCATCCGTCCAGAGACGGCCATTCATATGGACTGCGTCCAGTCGTTCGGGAAGCTTGCGACCGACACGGTCACGGCGCGCTGTGAATTGGCTTCGATCAGTGCCCACAAAATACACGGTCCCAAGGGTGTGGGCGCGTTGTTTGTCCGCCCGGGTGTCCGGATCGCGCCGTTGCTCTATGGTGGAGGCCAGCAACGGGGGTTGCGCCCCGGAACGGAAAACACCGCTCTGATCGAAGGCTTCGCGCTCGCGGCAGTCCGTATGGCCGCATCCCGCGAACAAAACACCGTCTCGGTCAGACGGGTGCGCAATGCGCTGCTGGCGGGTCTGGAAGGCCGGGCGGACTTCAGGATTTTGTCGCCTGCGGATGGATATCCGGGCATTCTCAGCATCGCCTTTCCCGGCATCCCGTCCGAGGTGATGGTTCACGCGATGGAGCGGGAAGGGGTCTGCCTGTCAGCCGGATCTGCCTGCTCGTCGCGCAAAAAAAAGAACAGTCCCGTACTGCGGGCCATGGGCGTGGACGAGGCCACGGCGGGCTGTGCGGTGCGTTTCAGTTTCTGCATGAACAATACCGTCGAGGAGGCGGAGGAGGCCGTCCAGGCCACTCTGCGCGTCCTGGGGCGTTATGTGATAAGGAGAAAGTAGACCGACATGACAAACAGACCGGATATGAGACAGATCGTGATCGCCCGGATGGGTGAGATCACACTCAAAGGATTAAACCGGGGCAAGTTCGAGCACCGGTTGGTCGACAACATCAGCCGGCGGCTCAAACCGCTCGGACCGGTGGAGGTATATCAAACCCAATCCCGCATCTGGATCGTGCCCGGGTCGAGCAGCATCCGGCTGGACGACATCCTGGACCGCGTAACCACGGTCTTCGGGGTCGTGTCCGCCAGTTCTGCCTGGGAGTTTTACGGGGGCATGGACGAGCTGCGCGTGATGGCCTGTCAGTATATGGAGTCCCTGCTGACAGAAGGGAAGCCCGCCACATTCAAGGTGGAGACACGGCGGGGAGACAAGGGATTTCCGTTCTCCTCTCCCGTGGTGAGCGCCGAGATCGGCGGCGTGCTGGACGAGAGGTTCGACACACTGACGGTCGACGTCCGCCACCCGGACTATACCTTGTATATAGAGATCCGCGAGCAAGGACGCATGCTGCTCTACAGCAGAATCGTCAAAGGGCTGCGGGGGTTGCCGGTCGGAACCGGCGGGAAAGCCATGCTGCTGCTGTCCGGGGGCATCGACAGCCCGGTCGCGGGCTACCTGATGGCCGGCCGCGGACTGGAACTGGAATGTGTATATTTCCATGCCGCCCCTTACACCAGCGAACGCGCGCGGGACAAGGTCGTCGAACTGGCACGCCTTCTGACCGGGTTTTGCGGCAGGACGACGCTGCACATCGTCCATTTCACCGAGATCCAGCTGGCGATCCGGGACGCGGTGCCCGAAGACATGATGACCGTCATCATGCGTCGGGTGATGATGCGGATCGCGGAAGGGCTGGCGGCACGCACCCGCTGTCTCGCGCTGATCACGGGCGAAAGCCTCGGACAGGTCGCAAGCCAGACCATCGAGGCGCTGGCGGTGACCAATGCGTCGGTGTCGCTCCCGGTGTTCCGCCCGCTCGTTGGACTGGACAAAGACGCGACGGTGGAAATCGCCCGACGGATCGGAACCTTCGAGACGTCCATCTTGCCTTATGAAGACTGCTGTACGCTCTTTGTCGCTAAGCATCCCAAGACCAAGCCCACCCTGGAAGGGACACTCGCGTGCGAAGCAGCGCTCGACATCCCGGCGCTGGTCGCGTCGGGGCTTGCGAACGTGGAAGAGGTGGTTCTGTGAAAATCGGTAAGCTCAGCAACCGTGACCTGGAACGGCTGGTGCTGTCCAAGATTCCGTTTGCACCAACCCAGGGAGAAGCAGGCCCTTCGGTCGGCCTGGATTGTGCCGTGATGGACATGGGCGACGGCTTCCGGCTGGTGTTGTCCAGTGACCCCATCACCGCGGCAGACGCGGATGCCGGGCGGCTGGCGGTCCATGTGTCCTGCAACGACATTGCGGCCTCGGGTGTACGTCCCGCGGGGATCATGGTGGTCCTGGTCGTCCCGCCCAACTGTGAAGAGTCCCGGATCTCCGCCATTGTGGAGCAAGCGGCCGCAACGGCAGCCAGCCTGGGCGTGCGCATCGCCGGCGGTCACACCGAAGTCAGCGATACGGTCGTCCGGCCCATGGTCACCACCACCGCGTTTGGATGGACCCGTGGAAATGTCGTACTGGCCAGCGGGGCGCAGGCGGGGGACACGATCTGTATGACCAAAACCGCCGGCATCGAAGGCACGGCGATCCTCGCACGGGACCGACGCGACATCCTGCTATTCCGGATCGGCGCGGATCTTTTGAGTGAAGCCGAAGCGTTGATCGAACAGGTCAGTGTGCTCAGGGAGGGAGTCGCGGCCGCCGCGCTCGGCGTCCACGCCATGCACGACGCGACAGAGGGCGGCATCCTGGGTGCGGTGTGGGAACTGTGTACCGCGTCCGGACAAGGTTGTCTGGTACAGGCCGGGAAGATTCCCGTACATCCCGCAACCGCTGCGGCTGCCCGGGTCTACGGGATCGATCCGCTGCGCCTGATCGCCTCCGGCAGTATGATCCTGGCGACCGACCGGCCAGATTCGCTGATGGCCGGGCTGGAAAAAGAGGGGATCTCATGTACCGCAATCGGAACGGTGGAGCCCGGCGCCTGCCGGATCCTGTGTCCGGACGGAACGGCCGAACTGCTGGAACCTCCGGCCGCCGACGAACTTTACAAAACAACGCCCACCTCTTACTATTAACTTGCTTTTACAACACCCGCCCATCGTTCAGGAGGAGGATGCCACATGCCATACGAAAATCTTCGCGCTGCCGATCCGGACATTTACCAGGCCGTCATGTCGGAAATCGGACGCCAACGCGACAAAATCGAACTCATCGCTTCCGAAAACTTTGTTTCATCGGCCGTACTCGAAGCCATGGGGACGCCGCTGACCAACAAATATGCGGAAGGATATCCCGGCCGTCGCTATTACGGCGGCTGTGAATATGTGGATGTGGCGGAAACGCTGGCGATCGAACGCGCCAAAGCGTTGTTCGGCGCGGACCACGCGAACGTACAACCCCATTCCGGCGCACAGGCGAACACGGCCGTCTACTTTTCCGTCCTGGATCCGGGCGACCGCATCCTCGGTCTGGATCTTTCCCACGGCGGACATTTGACACACGGCATGGGCAAAAACATCTCCGGCAAATACTTCGAAGCCCATTTCTATCGCGTCTCCCAGGAGACGGGCGTCCTGGATTATGACGAAATCCTGGCGACCGCCCGCGCGGTGCGCCCCAAGCTGATCGTCGCAGGGGCAAGCGCCTATCCCCGCACACTGGATTTCAAGCGGTTCCGCGACATCGCGGACGATGTGGGTGCCTACCTGATGGTGGACATGGCACATATCGCGGGACTGATCGCGGCGGGTCTCCACCCCGACCCGGTGCCTTATGCGGATTTTGTCACCACCACCACACACAAAACCTTGCGGGGTCCCCGCGGCGGGATGATCCTGTGCAAGGCACAGTTTGCCAAGGCCATTGACTCCGCGGTCTTTCCGGGACAACAGGGCGGCCCGCTGATGCACATCATCGCGGCCAAGGCCGTCGCGTTCGGGGAAGCACTGCGCCCGGATTTCAAAACATACCAGCAGCGCATCCTCGACAACGCGCAAGCGCTCGCGGGGGGACTGCTTTCCGAAGGATTCGACCTGGTCGCGGGCGGAACCGACACCCATCTGATGCTCGTCGACCTGACACAAACCGGTGTGACCGGCAAGGATATGCAGCAACGGCTGGACGACGTCAACATCACATGCAACAAGAACGGCGTGCCGTTTGACACCAAAGGACCCACCGTCACCAGCGGAATCCGGCTGGGAACCCCCGCGGTCACAACGCGCGGCTTCACCCAGGACGACATGCGTACCATCGCGCGTTTGATCAAAACCACGTTGACGGATTATGAGGGCAGCCAGGTGGTCATCCGGGAGGAAGTTGCGGCGATCTGCCAGCGGCATCCGCTGTATCCGGAACTGGTCTGAGAGGGAAGAGAAGAGGCGGTCGATTTGACGTCGGGAGACCAAGTAAAAGAGCCGCTCGCATACCGGATGTCACCCCGGACATTGGACGAGTATGTAGGGCAGGAGCACATTCTGGGCAAAGGCAGGATGCTGCGCAGGATGATCGAAGCCGACCGGCTTTCTTCGATCATCCTGTTCGGTCCCCCGGGAACCGGTAAAACATCGCTGGCCCGTGTGGTGGCGGCCACCACCGACATGGGGTTTCACCGGATGAACGCGGTGACCTCCGGGGTTGCGGACATCAAGCGTGTGATCGCGGACACCCAAAACACCTTTATGAACCCCTCCGGCAGGTCGGTGCTGTTCATCGACGAAATCCATCGCTTTAACAAAGCCCAGCAAGACGCGCTCCTCCCACAGGTCGAGGACGGTACGCTGGTGCTGATCGGGGCGACCACCGAAAATCCATTTTTTGAAGTCAACAAGGCGCTGATATCGCGCTCAACCGTGTTTCAGCTCTATCCGCTGACCTCTGAGGAAATCCTGCGCATCCTCGACATGGCGGTGCGGGATCCGGAACGAGGCCTCGGCAAATACCCACTGGATTTCGACGAAGATGTGCTGTCGGGAATCGCGGACATGTCGAACGGGGACGCCCGGATCGCGCTCAATGCGATCGAACTCGCGGCCGTGACGACTCCGGTCGACGGAGACGGCCGGATCCATATCACTCCCGAGGTGATGGCGGACTGCATGCAAAAGCGCAGCATCGCGTTCGACCACGACGGGGAAAGCCATTACGACAACATCAGCGCTTTCATCAAATCCATGCGCGGCAGCGACCCGGACGCGGCGGTCTTTTATCTTGCCCGCGCGTTGCACGGTGGGGAAGAGATCGAGTTTTTGGCGCGCCGCATTCTGATCTGCGCCTCGGAAGACGTCGGTATGGCGAATCCGGCGGCACTGCAGGTCGCAATGGCAGCCTATCAGGGCGTCATGATGGTGGGTTTGCCCGAAGCGCGCATCCTGCTGGCACAGGCCACCGTCATGGTAGCCACCAGTCCCAAGTCAAACGCGGCCTATCTGGCCGTCGACAAAGCGAGTGCGGATGTGGCCTCCCGGAGAACCGGAGAGGTCCCGATGCACCTGCGAAACGCACCCGCCCGCGGCATGAAGGATCTGGGGTACGGGATTGGCTACAAATACGCCCACGATTATCCCGGCAACATCGTCGACCAGCAGTATCTGCCCGATGAGATGCAGGGGACCATCTATTACGAACCTTATTCGAATGGCTATGAAGCCAGGATCAAAGACTGGCTGGACAAGCGCCGTACGCGCGGACCGCTGGACGATCCGCCCGAAAAGGTGTAACATCGGTCACTGACCATCTCCTAGCAATGCAGTAGAGTATCTATGAACACTTGAGAGGAAATGAAGCGATATGAATCAAACGGTCAAAAGGGTATACATGGACAACGCGGCGACGACACCGGTCAGACCGGAAGTGGTCGAGGCCATTCTGCCTGTCTTGAGGGACGGCTACGGAAATCCCTCTTCCCTGTATCGGTCCGCGCGAGACGCACGTGTCCAGATGGAGAACGCGCGCAAGACCCTGGCAGCCTGCATCGGTGCCTCTCATGAGGAGATTTACTTTACCGCTTCCGGTTCCGAGGCCGACAACTGGGCGATCAAAGCCGCGGCGAAGATGAACCAGTCCAAAGGCAAACACATCGTGACCACGGTGTTTGAGCACCACGCGGTGCTGCACGCTTTCAAGGCACTGGAAAAAGAGGGCTGGGAAGCGACCTATGTCGGCGTAGACGATCAGGGCATCGTCGACCCCGAGCAGATCCGCCGGGCGATCCGTCCGGACACGGTGCTGGTTTCGGTCATGATGGCCAACAACGAGATCGGGACATTGCAGCCCATCGCGGAAATCGCCGCGATCTGCAAGGAAAACAAAGTATTGTTCCACACCGACGCGGTACAGGCCGCCGGTTCGGTCCCCATCGACGTCAAGGAACTCGGGGTGGACATGCTGTCCGCCGCGGGTCATAAAATGTACGCTCCCAAGGGCGTGGGCATGCTCTATGTGCGGCGCGGGCTGCGTCTGCCACCCCTGATCGACGGCGGGGCGCAGGAAAAGAACCGGCGTGCCGGGACCGAAAACGTCCCCTATATCGTCGGGTTCGCGAAAGCGTTTGAACTGGCGGTCGCGGAAATGCCGGAGACCGCAAAACGTCTGACCGAGATGCGCGACGAACTGATCGCCGCGGTTCTGGCCCGCATTCCACATGCCCGGCTCAACGGACATCCCACGAAACGGCTGCCCGGAAACGCGAATCTTTCGTTTGATTTCATCGAAGGGGAGTCCATGCTGCTGTTGCTCGACAGCATGGGATACGAGTGTTCGACCGGGTCGGCCTGCACGTCCGGTTCGCTGGAACCTTCCCACGTGCTGCTGGCCATCGGGGTCCCGCACGAACAGGCGCATGGGTCCCTGCGCGTGAGCCTGGGCAAGTTCAACCACAGAGAAGAAACCGCCCCGTTTGTCGACGCGCTGGAACAGGTCGTCACACGGCTCAGAGAAATGTCACCGCTCTACAAGGCGGAACGATAGGAGGAACACACTATGGAACTTTACAGCGACAAGGTCATGGACCATTTCATGCATCCGCGCAACGTGGGTGAGATCACCAATGCCGACGCGACAGGTACGGTCGGCAATCCAAAGTGCGGCGATATCATGAAAATCGACCTGAAAATCGTCGACGGTGTCATTACCGACGCCAAATTCAAAACGTTCGGCTGCGGTTCTGCCATCGCGACCAGCAGCATGGCGACCGAGATGGTCATCGGCAAGTCCGTGCAAGAAGCGCTCGCGCTGACCAACCGCGCCGTGGCGGAAGCGCTCGACGGATTGCCGCCGATCAA
>JAAYKS010000226.1 GCA_012522285.1 Clostridiaceae bacterium
CCGGAACCGAGATGCCGGACTCTCGCAGATGCTTCATGACCGCCATCGCATACGCGTCGCTGATGCACAATAGTGCCGTCCTGCGGGAGAAGTCGATCCCCGCGAACGAAGAGGCATAGTCCTTGCCCTCCGCGATGATCGGGTCCTGGTTCAGGCCGGCCGCGAGCAGCCCCTGTTCGTAACCGAGCTTGCGTTGACAGATGGTGTGCGCGTTGATCCCGCGCGAAAGCATCGCGCTGAGAAGCGGCTGCACGAGGACGATCTGTTCGTACCCCTTGGACGCGATGTACTGAACCGCCTCGTACATGATCTTCCGGTCGTCGATCCCCACATGCATGAAATCGTCGCCGATCCGGTTGAAGATCGTAACAATCGGGATGCCGAGGTCCTTGAGGAACGCGGCATATTGCGCATCCTTCCCGAGCGGCAGCAACCCGATGCCGTCGACCCTGCGCTCCGCAAGATAGCGCAGTCCCTCGAGTTCATGGGCGGGATCCTTGTGACTCAGGATGAGATTGATGAAGTAACCGCGACTTTTGGCCTCGGCTTCGATGGCGTCGATCAGCCGCGTGAAGCAGTTGTTGATCAAGTCGAAGCTGATGATGCCGATGGTGCGGGTCCGGCCGGTCGCTAGACTCTGTGCGATCCGGTTGGGCTTGTAGCCCAGCTCATCCGCAGCCGCCAGGATCCGCGACTTGGTCGTCTGGCTGATACCGGTGCGGTCGTTGAGCGCCCGGTCGACAGTCCCCTCCGACACTCCACAGTGCAATGCTAGTTCTTTGATCGTCGTGGCCATGAAAACCGCTTCCTTCTACATCATAAACTGCCGTACTACAATCGGTCCGGTCATGGACCAACACATTGAAAAGAGTTTACCATGTGAACCATCTTTTGGGCAAGATCATTCAATTTTTCGTCGAAAACAGTGCACATAGGTAACAAAATCGGTGGATTACGGATCAGGATAGCGTTCCCGGATGGACGCGACCGACCGCACGATCAGCTCGCGCAACACCTCCGGTCGGATGTCGTCGAACTTGTTCACATAGACGCACCCCACGCCCGTGATGTGTTTTCCCAGCCGCCCGAGCAGCTGTTCCCTTTCCGGAAAATCCGCGTACAGGTAGAGGCTGATCTTTGATTTCCGGGGCGAGAATCCCACGATCATCGCGTCTCCTTCGTGTCCCGTCCGATACTTGTAGTGGTAGGACCCAAATCCGACCATGCTGTCGCCCCAGAGTCTGGCGGGCATCCCGGTCGCCTCGGTGAACAATGCAAGAAGCCGGTAGGCGGCTTCCCTCTTCCGGGGAGATTCGATCCGGTCTAAAAATGTCTCGACGCTGTCTTCCGACTCTTTGGTCTTCACCTGGTATGCCATACCAACCTCCAGTCAGACGCCTCCTTCGCGGAGCGCTCCGAGAAAGATTTTACCGTACTTTTCCGCCTTGCTCTTCCCGACACCCGAGACTTCGAGAAAACCGTCCAGCGAGGTCGGCTGTTTCCGGCACACGTCCCGGAGCGCCGCGTCCGTGAACACAAGATACGCCGGGATCCCCGCCGACGCAGCCAACTTGCTGCGCAACGCTTTGAGACGCGCAAACAATGCGTCCCCGCCCTGCGCCTCGTCTGGCGCCACGTCATGGGATCCGGATCCGGATCCGGCCGCCTGTGCTGCCGCGCTGCGTACGCGCATGACCACCCGGCCGCCGCCGAGCAGCACGTTCGAGCGTTCCGTCAGGGTCAGCACCGGATACCGGTCGGCGGACAGAGTCAACCAGCCTGTGTCGGTC
>JAAYKS010000227.1 GCA_012522285.1 Clostridiaceae bacterium
GGGATTCTTTTGCTCAAGCGATCCCCGAGATGATCACAATGGATCAGGCGGCTCGTTCGGTCATAGAACGATCCGGCCAGGCAAATACGTTCGTCCAGAAAATCGATTTCCTATGGGACGATGAAGAACCGCTCTATCAGGGAGAGGCCTTCAACAGAGGTGTCAAGTACAGCTTTGAGATCTATGCGTATGGCGGTACCTATCAGAAGTGGGATTCGAGCACGGGTGATGAAACCTGGGCCGAAAAGTACTACAACGTGCATTGACGCGGGTTCCCCGCTCCGTCGAACTGTAAAAGACAGCCTCTGCTCCAAAAGCGCAATGGAGCAGAGGCTGTTCTGCGCTTTGGATCATGCGGAGAGGTCCCCGCGCCGGCAGCGCAGGATGGAGCGTATTGGGCTGTGCTATGATGACAATATCATGTACCTGCGGGTGGACGGAGTGACCGGACACCCTATCATCGGAGGGGATCCCATGACTAAGGAAGGCTGGCAGTGTCCACAGTGCGGGCGGGTGTTTGCCAGAAAGAACCAAAACCATACCTGTGGCACCCTTGCAACGGTGGACGCGTACATCGAGGCGCAACCGCCCGAGGTGCGGCCGGTACTGCAGTCCATTCGGGAAACCATCCGGGAGGCCGCTCCCGATGCGATTGAGAAAATGTCCTGGCAGATGCCGACGTTCTGGCAGGGGGAGAACCTGATTCATTTTGCCGCGTTCAAAAAGCACGTCAGTCTTTTTCCCGGTGGAGATGCGACCGCGGCGTTTGCGGAACAGCTCAAGGATTATACATTTTCCAAGGGAACGATCCGGTTCCCGCTGGACAAGCCGGTCGATCTGGCGCTGATCGCCCAGATCACGCGCTGGCGGGTGGTACAGGTGGAGGGGACAAAAGAATGAAAGTGTTTTTGATTGGAGGGACCGGGCTGCTGGGAAGTGAAGCCGCGAGGGAACTGATTCGCCGGGGACACGAAGTGTCGTCGATCGCGTTGCCACCCCTTCCGCCGGGTGCGGTACTGCCTCCCGAGATGAAGATTGAATTCGGGAACTATCTGGAGATGGACGATACCCAGCTCCGGGCACACTTGACCGGCTGTGAGGGATTTGTGTTTGCGGCCGGGGTCGACGAACGGGTGGAAGGGCCGCCGCCAATCTACGACCTGTTCAAAAAGTACAATATCGATCCGTTGAAACGAATCCTGCAGATCGCCAAGGAAAGCGGCGTCCGCCACAGTGTCATCTACGGGTCCTACTTTTCGCATTTTGACAAGGTGCGGCCGGAAGAAGAGCTCACGAAATGGCATCCCTACATCCGCAGCCGCCGGGATCAGGAAGAGATGGCGCTTTCTTTTGCCGATGAGGATTTTGATGTCGCGATCCTGGAGTTGCCCTACATCTTTGGGGTGCAGCCCGGCCGCAAGCCGGTCTGGGTGTTTCTGGTCGAGATGCTGCGCGGGATGAAGCGGTTCACACTGTTCCCCAAGGGCGGCACCACCATGCTCACGGTGCGACAGGTCGCACAGGCGACCGCAGGTGCGCTGGAGAACAACCGCCGCGGCACCTGTTATCCGATCGGGTACTACAACAAGACATGGAAAGAATTCCTGACCATCGTTCACCAGCATCTCGGCACGCCGGACAAAAAGATCCTCACGATTCCTACCTGGATGTATGTGCTGGGAGGCAGGAAGATCATGCGGGAGCAGCGGGCGAAAGGACTGGAAGCCGGACTGCACATGGTCAAGTTTGCCGCGCTGCAGTGCTCCAACCAGTTCATCGACAAGTCGCTCGGATGTGAGCCGCTCGGCGTCGAGCCGGACGACATCGACCGGGCGATCGGGGACTCGATCCGTCAGTGTGTTGAAATACTTGACCACAAGGCCGACGTGATCGACATGAAAGGCGAGTGAGGCGGCTTGTAGGACAGGGGCATTACGGGTTTTAGCCGAAGCGGACTGAATATGAGTATCCATTTTTAGCCTATCGAAAGGACATCCCTATGGCATACTACCTCTCGGACACCGACCCCACCTATCTCACGATCCCGTCATTCGATCCGCCTGTGGCCTCGGAAGAGGCCGCGAAGGAGTGGATCGCATTGTGCTGGGAACACGACACTACCCGGCTGCTGGTGTACGACGTCGCGCTCGGGGCCGACTTTTTCACGCTCAAAACCGGGGTAGCGGGCGCGATCCTCCAGAAAATGGTGAACTATGGGATCCGGTTCGCGTTGGTGACGGGCGACACGCCCCGCGGCACCTCGCATTTTCGCGAGATGGAGCGGGAGGCAAACGATGGACCTCACTTCCGCCTGTTCCGGGATGTTGCGTCCGCGGAGGCGTGGCTGCTGTCCTGAAAAAGGAACACCGTAATACCGCTTCGCCCGCCCCTCGAACGAAACACTACGTCACCGGCCGGACAGAACGCCACAGAGCCACCGATGGTGCTATCTTGGAGGTAGTCAGATCGGTTGCCTTCCGCTCGGGAGATCGGGCGGGCGTGTCGTCCGGAAAGGCGAGGTGATACGGCATGTCGAACAGCCAGCAGTCCCGGTATACACCACCGGTCGATCCCGCGCGCGCCGTGCGCCGTCTGTGGATCTCCGCAGCGGTGCTGGCGCTGGTCGGGATCCTGGTGTTGGGGTATTCCTTCCTGTCCGCCGCACGGCGCGGGGCGGACACGGCCGACTATGTCGAGGTGCAGGGAAAGGTCGTCGGGCATCAGGAAAAAGGGGATCTGGACCGGGCAAGCAGACCGAGTGTCCGATATGCGGAAATCGTGGAGTACCGGGTCCAGGGCCGAACCTATAAAATTGTTTCCAATATCTCCAAATCCAGCCCAGCAGCAATCGGCACTGTCCTGCAAGTGTCCTACGACCCGGACGACCCCTCGCAGGCCATCCTGATCGGCGCTGTCGCGCAGACCGATACCGTCCTGCGGGTCACCGGAGCGGCGGTGCTGGCGCTGGGGATTTTCCTGATGGTCCAGCGGGTGCGCGCCACCCGTGACAAAGCAAAAAGCGGATGACCGATCCGGTCTCCGCCTTTTGATGTCCGGCTCGATGTCCGGTTATGTTCTTGTTGGTTTTTCCGGATCGGGTGTACCGGCATCCGGTTCGTTGTCTTGGCCGTATCGCCAGCAACTCCCGCGGCAAAAGCCCTCGCCGTCGACCGGTGGGCTACCTTCGGCACCGTCGGTCCGGCCGGCGCCTCTGCCTCTTCTGTGACCGCCGCCATAGCCTGGCCCCCGACCGTGACCGTACCGCGCGACCGGGACGCAGACCACCGCGTCCGACCCGCACCGTGGACAACGGAGGCTGGTATCATCCTCGGACGACACCACATCCGAGTCTGCTTCCCATCGGTGACCGCACTGTCCGCAGACGACGGAGCACATCCGTCGGCGCCAGTTGCCGCCCCCGATCCGAATGCCCTTTCCCCGCACTAGGCTGTCCGCGATTTTTTCACGGGCGGTCGACAGGATGCGCTGGAAGGTGGCCCGGGAGACCTGCATGCGCTCCGCACAGGCTTCCTGCTCGAGTCCAAGCGCGTCCTTGAGTCGGATCGCCTCATATTCTTCGACCAGGAGGGTGTTGATACCCGCTGCCGGATCTTTGCTACCCGTTGGCATGAATTCCGGCACGGCAGGCGGGCTGTCGATGCGCCGCCATTTGAACGGTCTTGCCATGTCGCTATCTCCTTTGTCTTCGTTGCCGTGATACGGCCTCTCTCTCGTTTGCCAACAGCAGCACGGAAACATCTCGGCGGTTCAGGACGTACGATCCTCCGTTGGATCGCCCAGTGCGGTCACCAGGCGGGCCCAGAGAGTCCGGATCGGTTCTACGACATCCTCGATGCCCGCTTCGACCGGCGTCTGGCCTCGGCGCAGCGCTCGGACCACCTCCGGCTGGTAGGGGATTTTGCCGATGACCGGAACCTTGCGCTCTTCGCAGTCTTTCTCGATCGCCGCGGTCAATTCCAAGTTCAGGTCGTGTTTGTTGATGCAGACAAAGGCCGGCACCCGGAAATGGGCCGCGACCGACAACACCCGCAGCAGATCGTGCCGACCGGACGGGGTCGGCTCCGCGACCACGACCGCGGCATCCGTACCGGTGATCGAGGCGATCACGACACATCCGGTGCCCGGAGAGCCGTCGATCAGGACCCAGTCTTCCTCTTTTGTGTAGTCGAACAGGTTTTTACGGACTTCGGTGACCAGCTTGCCCGATCCGTCGGCACCGATCGCCAGTTGTGCGTGCGAAAAGAGGCCGCGCTCGGTTTGGGTCACACGGGTTTCTCCCGTGAGGGCCGGATAGAGTGTGATGGCCTGGGTCGGACACATGACGGTACACGCCGCGCATCCCTCACAGGCAGTCGGATGGACGACAAAATTCTCGTCGATGGCGTCAA
>JAAYKS010000228.1 GCA_012522285.1 Clostridiaceae bacterium
GGGAGGACGGTCTGATCGAGGTTGACCGGGATGCCATAACACTGTGCGAGCCCCTCCCATGATCGTGAGTGTCAGCCGCAGGACCGATATCCCGGCGCTCTACTCCGATTGGTTTTTCCAACGCCTGGCGGCGGGGGAGGCCAGGGTGCCCAACCCGATGAACCCCGCGCAGGTCCGGCGCGTTTCGCTGCGCCCGGACGATGTCGACGGGTTTGTATTCTGGTCCAAACATCCGGCGCCCATGCTATCCCGTCTGAATGCCCTCGGGGACATCCCGTTCTATTTTCATTACTCGCTCAATCCCTACGGGACGGACATCGAGCCCGGCATTCCATCTCTGGAGCGACGGATCGAGACCCTCCTCCGGCTGTCCGATCGGGTCGGGCCAGACCGGGTGACCTGGCGGTACGATCCGATCCTTCTGAACCCGGTGTGGACGCCTGCCCTGCATGAGGAACGGTTCGGAAAGATGGCGACCGCTCTGGCGGGGGCGGTGCGGTCCTGTGTGTTTAGTTTCGTCGACCGGTATCGCAAAAACAGTGCGACGCTTGTGCGAATGGGCATCCAGGGCTGGGACGAACCCGGCATGCGAGACATGGCGCGCCGGCTGGCGGAGGCCTCCCGGGCAACAGGGTTGCAGCTTGAGACCTGCGCGGAACCGCTCGATCTGTCGGCATATGGAATCGGTCACGCCGCCTGTGTGGACGCGGCGCGGTTCGGATTGCGGCGTGCGGGTGCGGATCGGAACCAGCGGCCGGCCTGCGGATGTTCGCCCAGTGTGGACATCGGGATGTACGACACCTGTACGCTGGGATGTGTGTACTGCTATGCCAATGCCGGCCGGGATGCCGCCTTGCGTGCGTTTCGGTCACACGACCCGTGTGGGGAGCAGCTTAGCTGCCGAATCCCTGCAGACGGTAGCACACCCCCGATTTGACCCCCGATTCATCTACGAAATACACCTCGGCTTCGTCCCGGCCATTGGCGAGGGCGACCACCAGGCAGCCCCGCAAGTCCGGGTGTGAGTCGCCTTCCGCAAGCGCTCCATATCGGGCGGACGCGTTGTCGGTGAACAGCACCGCTGGCCGCGCGTCCTCCCCGTAGAGAGGAAAGGCGGTGTCGCACACCACCCGGACGCTGCCGGACACAGGGTTGCGGTAGCTCTTGGCGTCGGCTTCGGCGCTTCTTCGGTCCAGCATCGTTTTCATGTACTGGCTGAATGTGTCATATTCCCCGGGTTCTCCCCCGGAGGTCCCCTCCGCGGTTGAAAACAGGCGTGCTGTATCAAAATGGTATGCCATGGACGCCATCTCCAGATACAGCGATCCCACATTCGCCCGCAACACCGCCTTGCGGGCGATGGCCGAATAGCGGGACAACACGATCATGGCCATCGAAGAGAAAACGGCAATGACCGCGATCAAGATCATCAGGTCGACGATCGCCCGCCCCCGTCGACCGCCAGGGGGTGACGAGCTGTACTTGGGAACAATCGGGGAACGGTACACGGGTTCCTCCATCCGCCAACGGCCTGCCTGCTCCCTATCAGGAGCTTTTTTTTATCCTAGCACGGAGGACAGGGAAAGAAAGATGTAAACAGAAAATGTAATACAAGAACAATCTACAGGACATCCCGACGCGCAACAGGTGGGAAGCGGTACAATAAAAGCCGAACCAACATCCACTTTACAACCGTCCGTTGATCACCAGAAGGAGGGTTTTCCTATGTCTTTGCAGGTAGGTTTACAACTGTATTCGGTCCGCGGACCGCTGCAGCGCGACCCGGTTGGCACCCTGGAACAGGTGGTCGCCGCGGGATATCGCCGGCTGGAGGCCGCAAACGGCAATGCACACGCAGATCCCGGCATCGGGCTGGGAATGCCGGCCGAGGAAGCGCGCGCGCTGCTGGACCGGTTGGGGGCGACCCTGATCGGTTCCCATGTCAGCCCCTTTGACGAGAGCAATTGCCGCGCCGTGATCGACTACCACAAGGCGCTCGGCAGCCGTGCGATCATCGTGCCGATCCGATTTTTCCGCGACGAGGCGGATCTGGCCGCCGCCTGCCGGGAGATGAACCGGATGGGTGAGATCTGCGAGGCCGAAGGGATGTCGTTCCTGTACCACAACCACTACCACGAATTCCGGAAGGTAGGCGGGGAGCGCATCCTGGACATCATCGCGGAAACCACCGATCCCCGCTATGTGAATTTCGAAATCGACACATTTTGGGCGATGCGCGCGGGCATGGATCCGGTCCGGACACTCAAGCACTACGGCACCCGTGGCAAAGCCGTACACCAAAAGGATTTCGCCCCGCCCGGCGACAAGGTCGGCCCCGTAAATCTCCTGGATCTTGTCGGGACCGACGGGTTCCTGGCCGCACACCAATTCGGGAGCGTGGCGTCGCCGGAGGATTTTGTGGAAATCGGCACTGGCCGGATGGACATCCAGTCGATTATCGACACGGCGATCGCGCTGGGGTCGGTCGAAGACATCATCCTGGAGCAAGACCATTCCCGCCACGACCCGATCGAACGCATCCGGATCAGCCGTGAGGGATTCGCACGGTTCTCCGGTCTGGCCCTGGATTAAAAACACGCGCGTTGCCGCGCGTGTCAAGAAATGCTGGAATGAGCCGGACTGACCGCTGTGGATCGCAGCGGTCAGTTTTTGGTGTCTTGGGAGTCTGCATCGTCCAGTTTACGCGCAC
>JAAYKS010000229.1 GCA_012522285.1 Clostridiaceae bacterium
ACAGGGCAGCGCACACGCCCATCCGCACGAGCAGATTGGTTATGTGGTCCGCGGCCGGTTTTTGCTGACACTGGACGGTGAAACGGTGGAAGTCGTGGCGGGTGACACCTACTATGTACGACCGAACGCTGTTCATGGCGTCGTGGCACTTGAACCGGGGGTGCTGCTGGATGTCTTCACTCCGCGGCGGGAAGACTTTCTCACCCCTTGAGTGTCAGATGTTTTGCTCAACAAGAACCGCCCGCATATCAAGGATTGATATGCGGGCGGTTACTCTTTATGCCGGTATTTTTCACTGGGTCAGTGCCGGTCGTGGTCGATCTTTCCGGTCTTCATAACCGGGAGATCTCCTCGATGGCGGCGCGAAGGTCGGCCTCGGTCAATCCGGGCAGCATCATTGCCAGCCGGGGAGACAGGGGACCTGCCAGCGCGGAGGAGGATCGGTCGATCTTCCCGGTGAGGCCGGGCAAGCGGCGGTCGAGGATCTCGCAGGCGCGCGGATCTCCGAGCAGCGTGCCCAGCGGGGTCTTGTCCGAGTAGGGAATCGAACGACCGCCGGCGTTGCGGCGAATGAAAGGGTCGTAGGAGAAGGACCCGAACCGCGCGGGCTTGGCGCAGTCGTGTCCATTGCCTGTGGCGTAGAGTCCGAGATAGACACCAGTGAAGGTGCCCGGGTGGACTTCGGTCGCCACAAAGCGCGTCGCTCCGGATGCGACGAGGTTGTCGAGCGCGGCCTCCGTGTCCGTCCCGAAGCCGAACCAGTAGCGGCTGCGGTCTGCGACCACCAACAAGGTGGTTTCCGCCTCCTCGAAGGGTTGCTCAAATGAAATCACGCACAGATCGTCCACTTTGCGGCGGACCCCGACCGTCCGGCGGCCGTCACGCACCCGGAGGAAGATTTCGTAATGTGCGTTGTCGTTGTAGAACACCGTCAGTCCTGCCTCTTCTCCCTCGCCGATGCCGGAGGCGTCCAGCCGGACGGACACGGTGCAGTCCAGATCCGTCTGACGCCGGCCAATCCAGGCGGGGGTCGCGGCATCGTCCAGCGTCAGCGGGTTTCCCCAGAGTTCCAGCCGGCGGTTTGCGGTGTCGATGCGGTGACGGACGTCGGAGCGGGTGCGGACGAAATTCCAGCTCAGATCGAGCTCCGGCCGATCGAAGTCGATCCGGTCGGGTCCGCGCGGGGGACCTAGCGGCACTTGCGGCAGGGTCGGAACGTCCATGTCGAGCCGGATCGCGTCGCCTCCGTTGACCAGCGGCCATCCGTCGGCCTCCCAGGTCACCGGCGCGATGAAGGTCTCGCGTCCGAGATGGTGCAGCCCGTATCCCGCATGGCGGAATGCCAGGAACACGATCCACCAGCTTCCGTCGTGCGCTTCGACCATGTCGGCGTGTCCGGTGCCGTGGATCACACTGGTATTGCGGTAGCGGTGGGTGAGGATGGGATTGCGGGGGCAGGGTTCGTACGGTCCACGGATGTCGCGGCTGCGGGCGATGGTCTCCATGTGGCTGGCTTCGGTGCCGCCCTCCGCGATCATCACAAAATACCAGCCGTCTTTTTTGTAGAGGTGGGGGCCTTCGGGATAGGACCCACCGGTTCCCTGCCAGATCGAGGTGGACTCGCCGATCAACGCACCGGTCTCGAGGTCGATCTCGCACAACGAAATCGGCAGTCCGGTTTTGAAATCGCGCGAGGTGAGATAGTAGGCCTTTCCGTCGTCGTCGAAAAAGAATGAGGGATCGATGCCCGAAGCACGGATCCAGACCGGTTCCGACCAGGGGCCGGCGGGGTTGGTCGCGGACACCAGAAAGTTGCCTCCTCCGGTGGTGTTGGTGGTCGTCATGTAGAATGTGCCGTTGTGGTGCCGGATCGAGGGGGCATAGATGCCTCCGGAGGAGCGGCAGCCCCGGAGCGGCAACTGGGATTCGCGCGTCAGGCAGTACCCGATGTGCTCCCAGTGCACAAGATCCCGGCTGTGGTAGATCGGCACGCCTGGAAAGAACTCGAATGAGCTGGTGACCAGATAGTAGTCTTCACCGACGCGGCATACGCTCGGGTCGGGGTTGAAACCCGGCAGGATTGGATTGGTGTATCCCATGGAGAGAATCTCCTTTCGGTATCGGTGTGGGAAAGGTCAGTCGACTGTGCCGGCCAGCAGCATGGTCGACATGGGACGCGGGCGCGCAACAGTGCTTTCAAGTGTGACCCGTCTGCCCTGGGCGGCGGCATCGTGAAGCGCGTGCATCACGTCGAGCACATGATAGGCCAGTTCCCCGCTGCAGCGGTTGGAGCCTTGCGGACGCCCGTCTGCGATGCAACGGGCCATGTCCGCGACACCCAGTCCGCGACTGTTATCGGAATAGCCGTGGGTATAGGGAACCACCGTCCATTCTTTTTGGTCGTGTCGGCGCACAAGCACTTCACCGCCGAAAATATTGGGGTCGGGTACCTGGAGGGACCCTTCGGTGCCATAGACTTCGAACCGGGGCTGTGTGGCGCTCCAGACGTCAAAGCTCATCGTCAGGCTGGCGGTGGCGCCGCTGTCGAAGCGCAGGATCCCGTTGACGTGGGTCGGGATCTCGACGTCGATCAGCGTCCCGAATTTGGGCTCGCTGGTGATTGTGCGCTGTGCAAAGGTGGTTTTCGCTTCCGCGGTCACGGCTTTGACCGGTCCAAGCAGGTTGACTAGACCGGTCAGGTAATACGGACCCATGTCGAAAACGGGACCTCCGCCGACCTGATAGTAGAAGGCCGGATCGGGATGCCACCGTTCATGCCCGTGTCCGATCATATTGACCGCCGCGGCGACCGGCTGACCGAT
Source organism: Clostridiaceae bacterium (assembly GCA_012522285.1). GTDB lineage: Bacteria > Bacillota > Clostridia > Saccharofermentanales > UBA5734 > JAAYKS01. Next base: position 2,823 of record JAAYKS010000229.1, read on the forward strand.
CCATCCGTCGTCGATCAGCTTGCGGCAGGTCTGATTGCCCGCTCCCAGGAATGTGTCAGGCGCTCCGCCGAGGAACAGTCCTTTCTCTTTGGCGAGTGCGACCAGTTCCGCACCTTCCTCCCGGGTGACAGAGAGCGGTTTTTCGACATGCACGCTTTTTCCGGCGAGTAGCGCCGCCTTGCAAATGCTGTAATGCGCTTTGGGGATGGTCAGATTGAGTACGAGGTCGACGTCGGGGTCGGACAACAACTCGTCGACCGAACACACCTTGGGGATGCCGTACGTTTCCGCTGCCGTCTTCGCCTTCTCTTCCACGAGGTCGGCACAAGCGATGACCTGTACGTTTTTCATGACCGTGGTCAGGTTTTGAAAATAGATCTTGCTGATGACGCCGCATCCGATGACTCCGATATGGACCATGGTTGGAATCCTCCGTTTATATCCTTATATATGAGTTTGCTGTGGCGATGGGGTCAGACTTTGCTGCCGCGGGTCGCCCACAGGAAGCCGCGCCGCATCAGTTCACGCGCTTCGGGGATGTCAAAAGCGTCCGCGTGGTGACCGAGCGAGTTGTAGAACACGCGTCCTTTGCCCCAGAGCCTTGTCCAGACCACCGGCACGTCTGCGCTACCGTTGGCGGCGTGGGGGCCACCGTACACCGGGAACCGGGTGGTCGCAAGTACGCAGTTCGCCGGGTCGGTGTGCACGTAGTACTGCTCGCTCGTGATCTTGAAATCGTTGATGCCGTTCACGATAAAGCTCGGGACATTTTTCTTGATGTTGATTTCATAAGTGACGCCCGCATTGCCCGGGTGTGCCACCCACTGTCCGCCGGTCATAAACTGCCAGCGCACATCTTGCCGGAATGCGTCGCACATGCCGCCGTGATTGCCGGCAATGCCCACTCCCGACTCGACCGCCGCCAGGATGCCGTCGGTCTGCTCTTTGGTGATTTCCGACATCGTCCAGATGGGGACCACCAGGTCATAGGATTTGAGTGCCTCTGCATCCAGGAAACAATCGAGTGTTTCGACGATTTCGACATCAAAATTCTCCTTGACCAGGATGTCCCGGAAAACCTCCGATGTTTCAACCGGCTCGTGTCCAACCCAACCGCCCCGTGTGATCAATGCTTTCATGATGTACCTCCATTGATGTAATTTTGAGTCTGTCTCATTATATCGTTCCGCTTGAGCCCGGAGAGGCGAAACAGCCATTTCTTGCGCTTTTCCAAGGGAATCGGATCGAAACGTCCACAATCGGGCATCCAGCGAGCGACATTGGGCGAAAATAAAAGAAAAAGACTAATAATTGCAAAAAAACAATTGAAACTTGCGGGATCCATTTAGTAACATATACGTATTATACGAATTAGATGATTTGATTCACTCAATGAATGAGGTGCGGGTATGCCTGACACTGAACACTACAC
>JAAYKS010000230.1 GCA_012522285.1 Clostridiaceae bacterium
CCTTCGAATCCGGCGGCCCGGATGATTTCAGGACGGGTCTGTACGGACTCTGCCGTCGTCATAGTAGTTTCCAGAGCTGCTCAAACAAAAAGCCGATCGGCTTGAGAATGATATAGTCGAACGGCATGCGGATGTATGTCAGCACTGTGGAGAGAATCCCACGTCCGAAGATGACCAGAAACAGAAACGCCATGCCGATGTAGCGTTCGTATTGCATCAGCTTGTAGTACAGGCTGTTCGGGAGCAAGGATCCAAACACCTTGGACCCGTCGAGCGGCGGGATCGGCAACAAGTTGAACACCGCGAGAATGACATTGGAAAAGTACAGCTGGCTGGTCAGCCGCTGGAAAAAGTACAGGATACTTCCTCCGCCGTCCGTCAGTCGCACGATCGTGAGAACGACGTAGAACAGAAAACTGGAGACCGTGGCCAATACCAGATTGGAGACCGGCCCGGCCAGACTGACTTTCATCATGCCGGCTTTCATCGTCACGTTTCGGGAGAATCTCGCCGGATTGACCGGAACCGGCCGCGCCCAGCCGATTCCCGCGATCAGAAACATCAGAGAGCCGATGGGATCCAGATGGCGCAGCGGGTTCAGTGACAGGCGGCCCTGCAGTGCGGCGGTGTCGTCGCCCAGCCGATTTGCCATCCAGGCATGAGAAAACTCGTGGAATGACAGCGACAGGGACAACACAAACACGAGGATCAGCAGTCCGGCCGGATCCTGGAGAATATTCTGAAAAAAGCTGGCGGTCAAATGCGTCATACTACAATCCTTCCGGTATACAGTCGTTTCGTACGAGGTCTTCATAACTTTCCCGCCGTACGATTTCCACAGCGCGCCCTTCCCTGCACAGTACCACCGCCGGCCGCGCATTGCGGTTGTAGTTGGAAGCCATCGAGTAATGATATGCCCCGGTGGACATGACCGCGAGGATATCGCCGGTGCCGAGCGGCGGCATCGGGATGTGTTCCTGGATCAGATCCCCTGATTCACAACATTTCCCCGCGATGGTGACCGGATCCGTGCGGACCGCGTTCGGGTCGTCCGCACGTACGATCTCATAGGCGGATCCGTACAGCGCATACCGCGGGTTCTCGAACATGCCTCCGTCGACGGCGACATAGGTGCGGACCCCCGGGATGTGCTTGACCGATCCCACGGTGTACAAGGTTGTCCCGGCTTCCGCGACGATGGCCCTTCCGGGCTCCAGACATATTGCGGGAAATGGAAACGCGCGGTTCTCACAGATTTCACGAATCGACGCGGCGACCGGACGGAATACGTCCTCCGGAGCATCGGGGGTGTCCTCGTCCACATATCGGACGCCGTATCCTCCGCCCAGATTGAGTTCCGTGAGCAAGATGCCGTCCCGCTCGGAAAGATCCGCCATGAACCCGGTCATAATGCGGGCGGCCTCGACAAAAGAGTCCGGCCCGAAGATCTGGGAACCGATATGGCAGTGGATGCCGCGCAGCCGGATGCCGGGGACCGACGCGGCACGGATCAGCAAGCGCTCCGCCTCGCCGGTTTCCAGTGCGACCCCGAACTTGGAGTCGATCGCGCCCGTCCTGACATATTCGTGCGTATGGGCGGAAACGCCCGGCTTGATGCGCAGCAATATATCCGTTTCGGTGCCGTGTTCCGCGCACAGAGAGGCCAAACGCGTGAGTTCTTCTTCGTTGTCGACCACGATCCGGCCGACACCCGCCGACAACGCTTCCGCGAGCTCGCGCGGTGTTTTGTTGTTTCCGTGAAATACGATGTCCGCAGGTCGCACGCGGGCGCACAAGGCGGTGTGGAGTTCTCCGCCGGACACCACGTCGACGCCCAGCCCTTCGGAAGCCACAATGCGCAATACTGCCGTCGTACACAGCGCTTTGGACGCGTAGACCACCCTCGCCAGGGGACCGAAATGCGCAGAAGCCGCCTGCCGATACGCGCGGCAGGCCGAGCGGATCCGCATTTCATCCAGAACGTGCAGCGGGGTGCCGAACCGCATAGCCAAATCCAGCGTGTCACACCCGCCGATTATCAGATGTCCGGTGGAATGTCCGGTGTCCTTGTTTGGCATTCCTTACCTCTTTTCGACCGACAGATTCATGTTCTCGCCGTTGATGTTCCAAGCGCGCGCGGAAGGGATGTCCCCTTCGACCCGGTCCATCCGGTCTGCGAGCACTTCCTCGCAGATCCAGTCGCTGTGAGCCTGAACGATCTCATCGACGGCTGCGCTTCCATTATAGCGTACAAGGATCCGGTCCATGACTTCAAACCCGGCGTCTTTGCGCATGGTCTGGATCTTGCTGACGATTTCACGTACCATTCCCTCGGCCAGGAGCTCGGGCGTCATCGTCGTGTCGAGCGCGACGGTGAACCGCCCTTCTCCCATGGTGGAAAGACCTTCGGGCTGGACGGTCTCCACGATCAGGTCCTCGCGCTCCAGCTCGATCTTTTGACCTCCGACCTCCAGTTCGATCCGGCCGGCCTGTTCCAGTTCGCGCATCGCCGCACGCCCGTCGAGTTCCGTCAACGCCGCGGACACCTTGGGGAGCAGTGCGCCCAGTTTGCGTCCGAGGGTTCTCAGCTGTGGTTTGAAACGATATCCGACCAACACGGAGGCGTCGTCCGCCGCTTCAAAAGACTTCACGTTGAGTTCTTCCGCCGCCAGCTGGCGATATTCTTCCGGCAGGTCTTCCGCGCCGACCACGATCATGCGGGACAGCGGCTGCCGTGTCTTGACGGCACAGGCGTTGCGCGCCGCGCGGCCCAACGCGACCAGCGTGAGCACATCTCCCATGCGGTGTTCCAGTTCGGTATCGATGCGCGCGGGATCGGACACCGGATAGTCGCACAGGTGCACGGAAGTAAACGACTGACCTGCTTCCGGCCGCACGAGGTTCTGGTGCATCGCTTCCGCCATGAACGGGACAAAGGGGGCCACCAGCCTGCTCAGCGTTTCCAGCACGGTATAGAGCGTCATGTATGCGTTGATCTTGTCCTGCGGCATGCCGGGCTGCCAGAATCGTTCACGATTGCGCCGGACATACCAGTTTGACAGCTCGTCGACAAAGTCGCCGATCGCCCGGGCGGCCCCGGTGATGTCGTAGTCCGCGAGGCGGCCGTCCGCTGATGCGATCAGCGAGTGGAGTCTGGACAGAACCCAACGGTCGATGGCTGGCAATCCGTCCTTATCCAGCACGTAAGCGACCGGGTCGAACCCGTCGATGTTGGCATACATCACATAAAAGGCATACGTGTTCCACAGCGTCCCCATAAAACGGCGTTGTCCCTCGCTGACCGCGTCGTCCGAAAAACGGCTGGGCAGCCACGGTGCGCTCGCGGAGTAGAAATACCAGCGGACCGCGTCCGCACCTTGTTTCTCCAGAACGTCCCAGGGATCGATGACATTGCCTTTGTGTTTGGACATCTTCTGCCCGTCCTTATCCTGGACGAGTCCGAGCACCACTACGTTCTTGTAGGGCGATTGGTCGAACAACAACGTGGAGATCGCCATCAAGGTGTAGAACCAGCCACGGGTCTGGTCGACCGCCTCGGAGATGAAGTCCGCGGGGAACTGCCGCTCGAACATATCCTGGTTCTCGAACGGGAAGTGCCACTGGGCAAACGGCATCGATCCGGCGTCAAACCAGCAATCGATGACTTCAGGCACGCGTGTCATGACCCCGCCGCATGTCGGGCAATCCAGATGGACCTGATCGATATACGGCCGGTGTAGCTCGATTTCTTCCGGACAGTCGGGGGACATTTCGCGCAGTTCGGCGATACTCCCGACCGCATGCCGGTGACCGCATCCGGCGCATTCCCAGATCGGAAGCGGGGTCTCCCAATATCGTTCGCGTGTCACCGCCCAGTCGATCACGTTCTCGAGCCAGTTTCCGAACCGCCCTTCCCCGATCGACGCGGGAACCCAGTTCACGGTCTTGTTGTTCGCGACCAGCCGGTCACGCACGTCGGTCATGCGGATAAACCAGGAATGGCGCGCGTAATAGATCAGCGGCGTATCGCAGCGCCAGCAGAACGGATAGCTGTGCTCATAAGGCACTTTTTTCATCAGCTTGCCTTCCAGGGCGAGCTTTTTGGTGATCCCCGCATCCGCCTCTTTGCAGAACATCCCCGCAAAGTCCACGACGTCCGGGTGCATGGTGCCGTCCTCCAGCACCATCTGCACAAACGGCAGGTCATAGATCCGGCCGACCCGGGCGTCGTCCTCGCCAAAAGCGGGAGCGATGTGGACGATGCCGGTACCGTCGGTCAAGGTGACGTAATCGTCGGACGTGACCCGAAATCCCGATTTACCGGAGGCCTCCACTACGGCGTTGGCATAGGGCAGCAGCGGCTCGTATGTTTTGCCGACCAGGTTGGATCCCTGAAAGGTCTTCAGAACACGCGCATCCTCTCCCAGCACGTCCGACACCAGATCGGCCGCAAGGTAATACCGTACCGGCTTTTGGGTGCCGTCCAGATCGGTGGACACCTCCGCCAGCGCATAGGTCATCTCCGCATTGACACACAGTGCGACATTGGACGGCAAAGTCCAGGGGGCGGTGGTCCAGGCCGCAAACCAGGTGTCCTCCTCCCCTTCCACACGAAACCGCACATAGATCGAAGTCTCTTTGACGTCCTTGTAGCCTTGCGCAACTTCATGACTGGACAGGGCGGTTCCGCACCGGGGACAATATGGAACGACCTTGTAGCCCTTGTACAGGAGGTCGCGGTCCCAGATCTGCCGGAGCGCCCACCATTCCGACTCGATATAGTCGTTCTCGTAGGTGACGTACGGGTGATCCATGTCGGCCCAGAATCCCACACGGTCGGACATGCGCTCCCATTCGCCCTTGTATTTCCAGACGCTTTCTTTGCATTGTTTGTTGAAAGCCTCGACGCCGTATGCTTCGATCTGGGGTTTGCCGTTGATGCCGAGTGCTTTCTCGACCTCGAGCTCGACCGGCAGCCCGTGGGTATCCCATCCTGCTTTGCGCAGCACATGGTATCCCTTCATCGTTTTATACCGGGGGATGATGTCCTTGATGCAGCGCGTCAGGATATGCCCGATATGGGGCTTTCCGTTTGCAGTCGGAGGACCGTCGTAAAACGTGAACTCCGGTGCGCCTTCGCGCTTTTTGACCGAGGCTTCGAACACGCTGTGCTCTTTCCAGAACGACAGCACGTCCTTCTCCCGTCCCACAAACGCCATGTCGTTCGATACCGGCTTGTACATGTGATTCCTCCCGTTTTTGCTTGTCAGATACCGCGACCCGCGGCGTCCGTCTCCCTGTCTTACATAAAAAAAGCACCCCTCGTCGGGGCGCCAGAAGCGCGATGCCACCCGAAACCCGGCCATAAGGCCGGCTCGTCCATGGTAACGGTACAGCCCCGCAGGGTTTGACCGGGCCTTCCTACCACCCGTCGCGCGACACGATCGTGTCGGAGGGTTTCGTCGGCCGACTCGCGGATGATGTTCGTCCTTCCGCTCTTCCCGCGCTCACACCTGCCCGCGTTCTCTGAAAAAGCTGCGGATGACTACTGTTCCGGTCATCGTTTTTACGTATTCGGTTGTGGATGGATTATATGACAGAGAGTATGGTGTGTCAAACAACGATCCGGCGGGTCATGGGTATGAACCGGATGCCATCCTTTTCCTGCTCTTCCGCCGTCGCGCAAAAGCCGGCGTGTTCGTAAAATGCCCGCGCATAGGACGACGCGTTGACCGTCACGTCAAACGACGCGCGCCTGCCGGTTAACATCCGCTTGACCGCCCACTCCACGAGAGCGGTGCCGATTCCACGACGATGCCAGGCGGCCTCAACGAAAAGAAGGCTGATGTGGGTGCCATCGCGGAGTGCGATCGCACCGATCAGCCTGTCTTCCCAATAACATCCCCCCACCACCAACATCCCGCTCCGGACGGCAAAGGAGAGCAGCGAAGGATCGGTATAGGCAAAAAACGTGTTAAGGCCTTCGGGCGGATAGTCCGGTGCTTCAAACCGCACAAAGACACGTCGGACCAGCGCGGACAGTGCCGGCGCGCAGTCCGGAAGCAAAGGGCCGGTTACATGGAATCCAGCCGGATCCACTGACGCTCCTCGATCGACTTGTCCACGGCTTCCAGAATCCGGGAGCACTGCATGCCGTCCTCGAAATCCGGAGACGCCGGTCTGTCGTTCGCGATGGCCTGGACAAACTCGTACATCTCATGGACAAACGTGTGCTCGTATCCGATGACATGCGCCGCGGGCCACCAGTGTGACCAGTACGGATGGATTTCCTCGGAAACCTGGATGGTCGCAAACCCCTGGAGGCCGGCGTCGGACGTCGCGTCGAAAAACTCCAGTTCGTTGATGCGGGGCAGGAAGAATCGGATGCTGCCTTTCTCGCCGTTGATTTCGAAAGACAGATCGTTTTTGTGTCCCTGCGCAAAACGGGTCGCTTCGATGGTGCACATCGCGCCGTTATCGAATTCGCCGAGGAACATCGTTGCGTCGTCCACGTCCACGATGCCGCGCGGCGCGTTGTCCGACGCTTTCCCGGACAGTCCCGTCATGTGTTCGACCAGAGGGCGCTCCTTGATGAAAGTCTTGTTGTGACCGATCACCTGGACGAGGTCACCCACCAGATATCGCGCCAGGTCTACGACATGTGCTCCGAGATCCCCGAGGGATCCCGATCCGGCCACTTTTTTGTCCAGCCGCCAGACCAGCGGAAACGAAGGGTCGATCACAAAGTCCTGCAGATACATCCCGCGGAAATGGAAAATGCGTCCCAGGCGGCCCTCGTCGATCATTTTTTTGGCCAGGAGAATGGCCGGGGCAAACCGGTAGTTGAAGCCGATCTGATGCCTGACGCCTGCCTTTTGCACGGCCGCGAGGATTTCGCGGGCGTCCGCGAGATTGAGGGCCAGCGGTTTTTCGCAGAACACATGCTTGCCGTTTTCCGCGGCCGCGATTGCGATCTCCTTGTGGAAATCGCTGGGAGTCGTGACGTCGATCAGGTCGATGTCATCGCGCCGCACCAACTTCCGCCAGTCGGTCTCGTATCCTTCCCACCCAAATTTATCCCTGGCCTGCCGCACCCCTTCTTCGTCCCGCCCGCAGATGGCCGACATGCGCACCTCCCGGTCGGGGTCGAAAAACATCCCGACTTTGCGGTACGCGTTGCTGTGCGCTTTGCCCATGAACTTGTATCCGATCATCCCCACACGGATCGGCTGTTTTCCGCCCATTTCCATTCCTCCCGTTACGCCCACCACATGCCGCCGGTCTGCTCGAAGGGAATCGCCTGTTTGAGGAAGGCGATGGCTTTTTGCAGTCCCTCGTTGACGGACATCAGGCTGTCTTCGTGCTCGATGCTGACCACATCGTCGTATCCGGCCATGCGCAGGTTGCTGAAGATGTCGTTCCAGACCTGGAATCCGTGACCGTATCCGATCGTCCGGAACAGCCACCCGCGATGGATTTCATCCCCGTAATGCTTGGTGTCCAGCACCCCGTTCTGCGCACTGTTGATTTCGTCGACCTTGGTGTCCTTTGCGTGGAAATAGTGAATCGCATCCCCCAGCAGACGAATGGCCGCGACCGGATCGATTCCCTGCCAGAACAAATGGCTGGGATCCAGGTTTGCCCCGACCACGGGGCTGGTGGCGGCCCGCAGCCGCAGCAAGGTCTCCGGGTTGTAGACGCAGAATCCGGGGTGCATTTCGAGCGCGATCTTCTCTACCCCGTGTTCTTTGCTGAACGCGGCGGTTTTATCCCAATAGGGAATCAGGACATCGTTCCACTGGTACTCCAAAATTTTTCCAAAGTCATCCGGCCAGGGACAGGTCACCCAGTTGGGATACATGGCACCCGGATGATCCCCGGGACACCCGGAAAAGGTGACGACCCTATTGACGCCCAGTTTTTCCGCCAGGAGGACGGTGTCGACATAATCCTTGTGAAAAGCGTCCGCGATCTCTTTCTGAGGATGGACCGGATTCCCGTGGCAGGACAGGGCCGAAATTTCCAGCCCATAGGTCGCCACGGTGTCCTGAAGCCTTTGGATTCCAGCAGGATCCGCGAGAAGGGCGGCCGGATCCGCGTGCGCTTTGCCCGGATATCCGCCTGTTCCGATCTCGACGGCTTGTACTCCGGACTCGGCAAGATACCGGCAGGCGTCCTCAAAGCTTTGCTGGCCCAACAGTACGGCAAACACACCCAGTTTCATGACAAAACCTCCTTGACATCGGTGATGACGTTTTCTTTGATTATATCGTATCAGAACAGGAAAAAAGCCCGGGCAGCGAACAGACTGCCGCGGCTGCCGAGGGGATGTCATCCGCCACGAGGCACCCACCTGCCCGCTCCAGTCGTACACGGCTGGAATGCCCGCCGGCTACCAGAACACTCGACGCGCCCATCTGTCGCGCGACCTCAGCATCGTGTTGTGTATCCCCGATCAAAACCATCGCAGGATGCGCGTCGGTGGTCTGTCGAATCCGATGGACCCAGGCCTTCCCGATCGCCTCTTTGCCGGCTCCATAACGGTCCGTCATCCCGAGGAGATCCGCAAAATAGCCCTCGATGCCAAAATGGGCGATCTGACAACGCAGATCCTCCAAATGGGAAGCGGAAAGCACCACCTGCTGCAGTCCCGCAACCGAAAAGCGGTCCAGGGCCGCTCTGACCCCCTCTCGCAAACTCACTTCGCAAAGACTGGCCGGGAGGTACTCCTCCATATATTCTTTGGCCAATCCGTCAAAGGGCCATCGGTCCGGATCAAATCCGAACCGCCGATACGCATCCGCCACCGGAAACCCGAACAGCGACAGGTATTGTTCTCTGCCGATCTGAGCGAGGCCGCGCCGCTGCAGCATCCGGTTCAGGATGGCGACGCACAGTGCCACATCGTCCAGCAGGGTCCCGTTGAAATCCCAGATCACATAACGACAGGAGGCCGGGCCGGCAGCGGTTGCCATCATACGCTTGTGGCGGCCGCTTTGTTCGCCAGGGACTGCGCGAGACAGTCCATCCGGGACACGTCATCCGGAGTGAGCTTTACATCAAACGATTTGATGGAGTCCACGAGACTTTCCATCCGCCGGATCCCGATCACCGGGGTTACCAGGGGGGAGCGGGAAAGCACCCAGGCTGTGGCGAGATTCGCCAGAGAGCAACCGTATGCGCCGGCAATCTCCCGGAATTCGTCCAGCATTGCCAGAATGTCCGAACGCAGCGCAGGTCGGAACCAGACGCTGTTTTGCGCGCTGCCGGGAGCCGGCACGTAGTCCGCTCCGATCCGGCCGGTCAACAGACCTTTCGCGAGCGAACCATAGCAGTGCGCGATCACCCCATGTTGGCTGCACAGGTCGAGGTATCCCCCGCCGAACGCGCGGTCCAGCACATTGAACTCCTCCTGTACCGCGTCCACACGCCCCACCCGGAGATAGGCCTCCAAATGGGCTGGCTTTGATTTGGAGATCCCGATCGCACGAATCTTGCCCTCTTGTTTCATCCGCAAGAGCTCTCCCATGGTTTCTTCCACCGGGGTGTCGTCCGACTGGCGATGGGTATAGTAAAGATCCACATAATCGGTTTGCAGTCGGCGCAGGCTGTCCTCCAGGTCTTTCCGGATCGAGTATGCGGCAAGGTTTCTATAGGCGGTTTTTCCATCCCTCTCATACTCGCGGACCCCGTCGGTGTCGCGCCAGTGGATGCCGCATTTGGTCGAGATCACGTACTTTGACCGCCGGCCTGCCAGTGCTTTGCCGATCAGTTCTTCCGAGTGGCCGGTCCCGTAGACCGGAGCGGTGTCGATGAAGTCGACACCCAGGTCCGGCGCGGCATGCAACACTTTGACATACTCCGCCTCGTCGCGCGCGCCCCAGCTGCCCCAGGCTGTACCTCCGCCCATCTCCCAGGTGCCGATGGTCATCGCGGAGGCTTCGATCCCGGATGTTCCGATATGAATACGTCTCATGCGTTTTCCCTTCCCGCCGGATCCAAAGTCGAATGCACTTGTTCCCGTCCGGCGCGGTAGTCCCGGAGCAGCTGCAAGGCGATGCTGGCGTTTTGCAGCTCGTCCTCTGCCTCGTCGAGTGAAAACCATCGGGCAGAGTCCACCTCTCCGGAAATGTTGAAATCTTCTTTTGAGACGCGGACCACGAATCCCAGCATCAGGAGATCCTTGCGCTCGAAATAATAGCTGCGCGTGTAAACCGCGTCGCATACACGCAACCCGAGCTCTTCTTCCACTTCCCGGCAAGCGCACGCTTCCAGCGTTTCACCGTGCTTGACATATCCGGCGACACAGATGTGGCTTTTACGGGAGACATAATCCTGACGGATCAGCGCGACCTCGTCCGGATTTTGCGCATTGACAGGCAAAGCGATGATACAGTTGTATGAAAATCCGAAACGGGGTATGGCGCACGCCTCACAGTAGGGAACCAGTCCTTCGTCTCCGATCAGGCGAGGAACCAAAACGGCCCCGCAATCCGGACAAAATCGAAACTCCCCCCCGTCACGCCTCCTTCTCGTCGGCCGGCGGCGTCAACAGGCAATTCATCGCAATCTCGGCGGCGATGCCGACAAGGGTGGCACAGGGGCGCGAGGCATAATATGCATCATCGCGCATGTTGGGGACGTTGGAAAAAGAACACTCGGCCTCTTCCAGCAACTCGCGGCAGCAGGTCGATCCGCAGCGCTCCGTAAACGCGCTGTCCAGTTCGCGCACCAACGTATACATCGCGTTTTTGGCGTCCGCGTCTTCCGGGGCGTAGTTCCCGTCCCGCAAGCCGGCCAGCAGAAACATTGCCGTGACGGCTCCGCATTTTTCACGCAGTCCGCCCATGCCGCCGCCCATGCCCGCCGTCAAACGCAGACCGTCCGCTTCTCCCAACCCGAACCGGCCGCAACACGCGGCAAACACGGCCTGGCAACAATTGTAGCCTTCGAGAAAGAGTCCGATCGCCTTTTCTTTGTAGTTCTGTACCGTTTCCATATGTTCCTCCTTGCGACTTACGACTGGCTAAAGCAGTATTTTAGCCGATCTTGCCATTTCTGCCAATCACCCTGGTATGCCAGGTGCCATCCAGAGATGCTGTTTTCTGCTGATTTGAAATTGCATAATACGGTTTACAAGAGCGTACTATCCTGTACAATGGTAAGCGACATCCAACCCGCAAAGAACCGGCAACCTGTGCTCACTGAGCGCAAATTCATAATACGGGGAGTACCCATGCAGGAAGAACGGATCCGGATCATTTCCGATTATCTCAGGACACGCAGTTCCGCCACAGTGCCGGAACTGGCGTCTATGCTTCATGTCTCGCTGGATACGATCCGGCGCGACCTCAGGCTGCTGGAGCGCAGGGGCATCGTCAGCAAAGTCCATGGCGGGGCTGTGCTCACCTCCGCGTACGAGCGGGAGAACATCTACCCGATCCGGCAAACCAGCAACATCAAGGAAAAGGACGAAATCGCACTAAAAGCCTCCGCATTGGTGCAGGACGGCCAGTTCTTGGCGATCAACGCGGGTACCACCGGCACCCAGCTGGCCAAGCGGCTGGTATCGACCATGCGCCTGCTGACGGTTCTGACCAACAGCCTGTCCGTCGCGCAGATCCTGTCGGAAAATCCGGGATTTACGGTTCTTCTGAGCGGCGGAGAACTCAATGCCACCGAAAACGCGCTCGGTGGGAGACTGGCGGAACACGGATGCTCACAATACTTCTCCGACATTGCGTTCATCAGCATCAATGCCGTCTCGGTCGCCAATGGATTGTCCGATTTCCGCACACAGGAAGTCGGCATCATCAACACCCTGATTCCGCGGGCAAAACGGAACATCGTCATCGCCGCTTCCACCAAAATGGAGAAGAAATCCCATATTTTCGTCGCACCACTGAGCGCAGTCGACTCCATCATCACAGACAGCCACATCGCTTCCGACATTGCCGAACTCTATCGCAGTAGCAACATAGATCTTTTGTATTAGTGCCGCCGGGGTGTCTGCGCCCAAGGGAATTTACTATATAAAAAACGGGTGAGTGCTTATGCGCTTTCACCCGTTTGTGTTTATGGAGTGTCCGTCTCGCCTCTCAGCTCAGCGCAGCCAGAACAGATCCAGGAAGAGAAGCAACAGAAAAAACATAACCAGAAATGCCGCACCGATCAGGAAGACGGCCTTGAGCATGCCACGGATGGCAGCTCGCCGCTCCTGTGGGGTCAGATCCGGCGGCGGGGACGCAAACCTCGGTTTTTTCCGTGACAACGGTCCGCGACGCCAGGGCATGCCCTCGAGGTCCATGTCGGCGATCGTGCGCCCGTCGTCTTCCACCGGTGGTTTGTCCGCATTGCGCTTCCTCATGTTATTCGGGAGACGATGACTGTTGCCGCATCTGCTGCTCCACCAGATGACATGCGACATAGTGGTCTTCTCCGACCGCTTTGTATTCCGGATCCACCTTGCTGCAGATCTCCATCGCATAGGGGCAGCGGGTGTGGAATTTGCACCCCGACGGCGGATTTGCGGGCGAAGGGATGTCCCCCTGGAGAATGACCCGGTTCATACGGACGGTCGGGTCCGGAACGGGGACTGCCGACAACAAGGTCTGGGTATAGGGGTGCAAAGGCTGGCGGAACAAGACCCGCTTGGGAGCCATCTCCACCATCGACCCGAGATACATCACGCCCACGTCGTCCGAGATGTGCTCGACGCCCGACAGGTCATGGCTGATAAACAGATAGGTCAGACCGAACTCATCCCGCAGGTCCATCATCAGGTTGATGATCTGCGCCTGGATGGAGACGTCCAGCGCGGATACCGGTTCGTCTGCCACGACGAATTTGGGTCCGAGCGCAAGGGCACGCGCAATGCAGATGCGCTGCCGCTGACCACCGGAAAACTCGTGCGGATACCGGTTGAACTGGTGTTTTTGGAGACCGCAGTTGTCCATTGTCTTCAAGACGTGTTCACGCCACTCGCCGCGCGGCACGATGCCGTGCTGCCGGACCGCCTCGCCGATGATTTCACCGACCGGCATCCGCGGGGACAGCGACGAAAAAGGATCCTGGAAAATAAACTGCATTTTGGGACGCATCGCGCGCAGTTGCCTGTTGTTCAGACTCATCAGGTCGATCCCTTCGAACAGGACGGTCCCTTCGGTTGCGTCCAGCAGTCGCAATATGGTCCGGCCGACCGTCGTTTTGCCGCATCCAGACTCCCCGACCAGACCGAGTGTCCGCCCGCTGCGGATGTCGAACGACACCCCGTCGACCGCTTTGACCGCACCGACCGGACGTTGCAGGATGCCAGACCGGATCGGGAAATGCTTCTTGATGTTCCTGACCGAAACCAGCACCTCGTCACTCATTTGACGTACTGCTTTGGTCTCGATGTTGTTCTCAGCCTGAACGCTCATTCCGCACCCCTCCCTTCACACAGCCAGCACGCGACCAGATGGGTCGGGGACAGTTGGAACATAGGCGGATAGTCTCCGTCACATTTGTCAAACCGTTTTTCACACCGGTCCTTGAAGAAACACCAGGACGGCATGTTGACCGGACTGGGAACTTGTCCGGGAATCGAATACAGTCGGTCCACTTCCCGGTGCACCTGCGGTTTTGCCTGCAGCAGTCCGACCGTGTAGGGGTGTTGCGGGTTCAGATAAATTTCGCGCGCCGTCCCGGTCTCGATCACGCGGCCGGCATACATCACGATGACAAAATCCGCCATTTCCGCTACGACACCGAGGTCGTGTGTGATCAGCATGATAGACGCGTCGACCTTGTCCTTGAGGGACCGGAGCAAATCGAGAATCTGTGCCTGAATCGTGACGTCAAGCGCGGTGGTCGGCTCGTCCGCGATGATCAGCCGCGGATCACAGGACAGTGCCATGGCGATCATCACACGTTGCCGCATACCGCCGGACAACTCATGAGGGTAGTTCTTGTAGACGCCTTCCGGGTTGGCGATGCCCACCAGTTTGAGCATGTCGATCGACCTTTTCTTGGCTTCTTCCTCGGGCATCCGCGGATTGTGCAGCGTGATGGCTTCGTCGATCTGCGAACCGACGGTGAAAACAGGGTTGAGGCTGGTCATTGGCTCCTGAAAAATCATCGCGATTTCGTTGCCGCGTATTTTCTGCACCTCTTCGATCGGCAGCTTCACCATATCGACCGCGCCGTCAGCGCGGTTGTAGCGAATCTGACCGGATACGATCTGACCGGCGGGCCCCTGGACCAGGCGCATCAGTGACAGCGAAGTGACCGATTTCCCGCATCCGGATTCTCCGACGACGCCGACCGTACTGCCCTGCGGCACGGAAAACGATACCCCGTCGACCGCTTTGACAGTACCGGTATCCGTGAAGAAGTAGGTGCATAGATTGTCGAATTCCACGATATTGGAGGCATCCGCCATCTGTGTCTTGTACTCATCCGGCTGGATGTTTCGACGTTTTTTATTTTTCTCGAGTTTACGAATCATGCGGGAGTTCTCCCGCGTGACACGTCTTCTGTTTTTTCGTGTGGTTGACATGATGTTGGCTCTTCCCTTCTATCGCTTCATCTTGGGGTCGAAGGCGTCCCGGAGTCCGTCTCCGACAAAATTGAAGGCGAGGACCGTCATAAGGATAAACATGCCGGGCGGTACCCAGATGTGGGTAAACTTACGCAAAATGATCGGGTCGGTTACGGCCTGTACCATGTTGCCCCACGAGGCATATGGATAACTCAGCCCGATGCCGAGAAAGCTCAGCGCGGATTCCGTGAGGATGATGCCGCCGAGCTCCAGGGTCGCGATGACGATCAGCTGGGGCATCACGTTGGGAATCAGGTGTTTGAAAATCCTGCGGGCGGGTGACAATCCGGTCGCCTCCGCGGCGACCATGAATTCCTGTTCGCGCAGTGCAAGGATCTGTCCACGGACAATCCGAGCGATACCCGCCCATCCGAGAATACCGAGCAGGCCCATCAGGAAATAGATTTTGTCGGTTTGCGGGACCTTGAGTGCCAACATCATCGCGCTCAAGATCAACATGATCGGCAATGTGGGCAAACAGAAAAAGATTTCGACCAACCGCATGATCATGTTGTCGACCCACTTGCCGTAGTACCCGGCAATGCCGCCCATGACCACTCCCAGCGTCAGTTCGATCAGTACGACGATAAACCCGATCCGCAAAGAGATCCGGCCGCCGTACATGAGCCGTGTCAAAACGTCCCGTCCGTCCGCGTCCGTTCCGAACGGATGGCTTAGGGTTGGGGAAGCGCGGGAATACAGCTTGACACCGGGCGCGTTGAAGTTGAAGTCTTTGAGATCGGTGACTTCCACCCCGTTTTCTTCATAAAACAACTCATACTCGCCGTAAGGGCTGAAGTAGGGGCCGAAGAAAGCGAAACACGTCATCAAGACCAGAACCACCAGCCCGACAATCGCAAGACGGTTGCGCAGAAAGCGTTTCATCACCAGTTGGCCCGGGGTCACACCCCGATCGCCACTGTCCTGCCCCGGCACCTCCGGCAGCTCGATTCCATTGAGGGTCATATCTTCCACAGGATGCGCTCCTTAACTCAATCTGATGCGCGGATCGACAACCGCATACAGGATGTCCGACAACAACGTACCCGCCAGCGTCAGTACCGCCAGGAACATGTTGAATCCCATGATAAAGGGGATGTCCCCCATGTTCAGAGCCTGGAAAGCCGTTCGGCCGAGTCCGTCAATCGCAAAAATGCCTTCGGTGATGATCGCACCGGAAAAGAGCCCCGGGAGCGATCCGCCAACCATGGTCACGATCGGGATCAAAGTGTTGCGGAAGGCGTGCCGATAAATGACTTTATGTTCACTCAGGCCTTTGGCGCGGGCCGTGCGAATATAGTCTGCATTCAGGACTTCGAGCATGTTTGTTCGGGAATAACGCATCAATCCGCCGATGCCGGTCACGACAAAGACCAGGATCGGTAAGGTGAAGTGATGTGCCATATCGAGGATCAGCTTGAAGCCTTCGTAATCCATGCGGGCATTGACCATGCCCGACAGGGGGAAAATCTTGAGTTCGATGGCAAAGACGCGCTGCAGCACCGCCGCGAAAAAGAACGACGGCAGAGAGATGCCGGCCAGCGCGAATGTGGTCACGGCATAATCCAGTTTGGAATACTGTTTTGTCGCGGAGACAATGCCGAGAGGGATGGCGATCATTAGTTCAAAAAAGAATGCGGTCGCGGCCAGGGAAAAAGAGACCCACATCTTGGAGCTGATCACTTCCGTGACGGGTTTCTGGTACACGAATGAGTCGCCAAAGTTGCCTTGTATCGCCTGAACGACCCATTTAAAGTAGCCCTCGATGATGCCGACATTGAGTCCGTATAGACGCTTGAGACGTGTGATCATTTCGGGCGTGACCTTCGGATTGCCGGCGGTCATGCTTTCAACAAAATCGCCCGGCATCGAGCGGACGAGTGCGTAAATGATGATGGAGACTCCGAACAGAATGACGACGCTGAGCAACAAGCGTCGAATGATGTATTGTTTCACGCTATGCCGACCCTTTCTGAAACAGTGTGGCGAACAGTATGACCGGGCCTGCCCGACCCCGAAGGATCGGGCAGGCCCGGATCATAAAGACGAACTTAGTGCAGTTCCAGTGTCTGGACTTCGGCAAAGTAAGCGTAGAAGGGAGACATCTCGGCGGGGAGGGTCTCGATGTTGACGATCTCAGGGTTGAACACATACATGTTCATGCGCTGATAGACCGGCATCTCGACTGCCCATTCCATGATGATTTCCAAACATTCCGCATAGATCTCTTTGCGTGTCTCAACGTCGTTGGTCCGACGGCCGTCTTCCAGGAGCTGGTCCAGTTTCGGGTCGTTGATGCTGTAGTGGTTGGACGATTGTCCGGAATGATACACCTGATACATGTCCGGATCGATCGTGGAGCCCCACGCCGCACACCAGAGATCCCAGCCGTCCGCGTCCAGTGCTTCAAAGAACACTTGACCGCCGACATCGCGGATTTCCAGCACGCCGCCCAGTTCTTCCATATCGAGTTTCATCTGGGTCAGGATCTTAAACGAAGGATGGTTGCCGGTTCCGTCGCCCGGGATGCCGACTTCCACTTTGAGCTGTTGTCCGTCTTTCACCAGCACAGTCGCGCCACCCTGCTGTTCCTGGGTGTAACCGGCGGCCTGGAAGAACTTCAGAGCTTCGTCTTTCGAATAGGTGTAATAGGGTTCTGCGCCTTCCGGATACGCCCAGGATACGATCGACATCGGACGCTCGATGACCGATGCGGTGTCGCCGTAGTAGTCGCGGACGGACGGGGCGCGGTTCATGATGCTCATCAGGCCTTTGCGGACGTTCACGTCGGTGATGCGGTCCGCGTTGATGCCGATGTAGCCGTAGCCGTTGTTCATGATGGTCTCGTAATGCAGTCCGGCCGATTCCACTTCAGCGATATTGTCCGGGTTGCACGGGGGATCGGAGATGTCGGTGTCGCCCAGCTTGATCGACTCAAGCTTGTTCGAGGTGTCGATGACCTGGAATTTGATCTTGGGGATCTTGGGCTGGCCGAGGTAATAGTTCGGGTTGGCGGTGAACGAAACCACGTTGTTCTCAAAGCTCTCGAACACATACGCGCCAGCGCCCATCGGAGTGGAGTTCACTGCTTTGACTGCACTCAGATCGCCTTTGACGTAACCTTCGCCGTAATAGGCTTCTTTGACAGGCTGTACGCCACCCAGAGACCAGATCGCGGTCGGGTCGACCCCTTCAATGGTGATCTCGACCGTGCGGTCGTCGATCTTCTTGATGCCGGAAATGTCATCGATGGAGACTTGGCTGTCCAGCTGCGTCTGGATGTATTCCTGCTCCAGCTCCGTTTGTTTCTGGGAGATGGCGCCCGCTTTGTAGTCTTCCCAGTAGGACTCGACTTCGA
>JAAYKS010000028.1 GCA_012522285.1 Clostridiaceae bacterium
ATAGCCGCGTCGTCTGCGGTATCCGCCTCGTGGGGATGTATACCGACCGTGCACCAGATTGCGGGGGCGGACGGGTCATTTTCTTCCCGGTATCGCCCGGCCAGCGCACAGGCCGCCGCAGAGGAGGACAGATCGGATGAAGCCTCGATCAGGCGCTCCACCCCTGCCGCGCGCGCACGCGCCAGCACGTCCGGCCGGTCGGCGTCGAACCGCTCGTCCCCGAGATGGGCATGGGTGTCGAACAAGCGCAGCATCACGGGGAACCTCAGTTGACCGGGCTGCCCGGCGCCAGATCGCCGTCGACGGTCGCCAGGCGTACGCGCCCGTCCGGGTCTTCCGCGGCCAACAGCATGCCGTGGGACATCACGCCCCGTATCTTTCGGGGTTTCAAATTGGCTACGAGGATGACACGCTTACCAACGAGGTCCGCGGGATCGTAGTGTTCCGCGATGCCGGACAGGACGGTGCGCGTCTCTGAACCGAGATTGACGGTGGAACACAGCAACTTGTCGGATCCCGCCAGTTTTTCGCAGGCTTCGATCCGGCCGACGACCAGTTGGATCTTGTGAAAATCGTCGATGGTGATCGGTGCGTCCCCGTCTTGCTCTTCAACGGCCGGAGCGGGAGCGGAGGGCTGGGTTGACGCCTCCGTGACTGATATGGGAGCAGGTGCGGCGGGGGCAGTCTCGCGTTCCGTCGACGGCAGTGCCGCCGACATCGCGGCCAGTTCGGCTTCCAGATCCAGCCGGGGGAACAAAGGCGCGACTTTCTGCACACCGGTGGAAGAACGATAGAGTCCAAACGCGGCAGCCGACGTCCAGGTGGTCAGCTCGCCTTCTTCCACGCCGATCGATTCCAGGATGCGAGGTGCCGTCCCCGGCATGATGGGCTGGAGCAGGATCGCGACGATTCTGAGACCTTCGGCCAGGTTGAACAACACCCGCGCAAGCCGGGAGCGCGACGCTTCGTCCCGGGCAAGGATCCAGGGGGCGGTTTCATCGATGTATTTGTTGCTGCGGCTGATCGCCCGCCAGATTTCAGCGAGCGCCAGGCTGAACTGCATGTTGTCGAGGTGCCCCTCGACCCGGGCCGTCAACCCCTCATACAGCTCGATCAGATCCGCGTCCGCGGGATCGGGATCGATGATCTCCGGGAGGGAGCCGTCAAAATAGCGCTCCACCATCGCAACCGTCCGGCTGACCAGATTGCCCAGATCGTTCGCGAGATCCGCGTTGATACGGTTGACAAGCGCTTCGTTGGAAAAAACCCCATCCTGTCCGAACGTGACTTCGCGCAGTAGGAAATAACGGATCGCATCGACGCCGTAGCGGTCGCACAAGACGACCGGGTCGACGACATTCCCCTTGGACTTGGACATCTTCCCGTCGTTCAAGAGCAGCCAGCCGTGCCCCAGCACCTTGCGGGGGAGTGGAAGTCCGAGTGCCATCAGGATGGCCGGCCAGATGATCGCATGGAACCGGACAATCTCCTTGCCGACCAGGTGGATGTCCGCCGGCCAGAACCGGTCATACCCGTCGGAGGGGTTGTCCGGCCATCCGAGCGCGGTGATGTAGTTGCTGAGCGCGTCGACCCACACATAGACCACATGTTTGGGGTCGAATGCTACTTTGACCCCCCAGTCGAAGGTCGTACGCGACACGCACAGATCCTCCAGCCCGGGCTTGAGAAAGTTTGAGATCATTTCGTTCGCACGGGTGACCGGCTGCAGAAAGGTCGGATTCTCCTCCAGATGCTGGATAATGCGATCCTGGTACCGGGACAGACGGAAGAAATATGCCTCTTCCGTTGTCTTTTCCACCGCGCGGCCGCAGTCCGGACAATTGCCGTCCACCAGCTGGGACTCGGTCCAGAAGGACTCGCATGGAGTGCAGTACCAGCCGCTGTATGCGCCTTTATAGATGTCGCCCTGCTCATATAGCCGGCGAAAGATCTCCTGGACCGCCTTTTCATGATGCTCATCTGTGGTGCGGATAAACCGGTCGTACCTCACATCCATCCGTTTACGCAACCCTTTGATCCCCTCGACGATCCCGTCCACATACGCCTTCGGGGAGATCCCGAGGGCTTCGGCTTTGCGCTGGATCTTCTGCCCGTGCTCGTCGGTTCCGGTGAGAAACATCACATCGTATCCCCGGAGTCGCTTGTAGCGAGCCATGGCATCCGCCATCACCGAGCAATAGGAATGCCCGATGTGCAGTTTGTCGCTGGGGTAGTAAATCGGGGTCGTGATGTAAAAAGGTTCTCCCATGACAGATCCCTCCCGGACCGGCCGGACCGCCTGTCCGGCTGTGTGTTTTCATGCCAGTATAGTGGAACCCGGATGCGTTTTCAAATCCGTCAGACGTCGTCTTTAGGCCGGTCTCCCCGTAGGGCGGCGGCCATCGCGTACGCTTCTTTGCGGGGCAGTCCGGTTTCCTGCGAAACCATGCGGGCGATGTCCCGCACCGGCAAGCCGTCGCGAACCAGCGCGGCGCTCCGCTCCCGGGCCGCCCTCTCCACCCGTTCGGCCTTCTCCCCGTCATCCTCCGGGCGCACGCGCTCCTCGTATGCCTCCAGCCCCTCCAGGACCAGTACATACTCTCCGCGGGGTTCGTCTTCCGTATATCGGGAGACAAGTCCGTCGACTGTGGAGCGGAGAAACTCTTCGTGCAGTTTGGTCAGTTCCCGGGCCGCCACGATCCGGCGGCCGCCCAACCCGGCTTGTGCGAGATCGGACAGCGTGCGCCGCAGGCGATGGGGTGCTTCATACAGGACGACGGTCCGCCTCTCGGAGGCAACCTGTTCCAATGCCATCCGCCGGGTCTTGCCCGCGGCAGACAAAAACCCTTCGAACACAAACCGATCGGTACAAAGACCGGATCCGGTCAGGCCGGCAATGGCCGCGCAGGCACCGGGCACCACTACGACCGGGATGCCGGCATCCGCACACACCCCCACCAGATCACTGCCGGGATCCGAAATACCCGGCGTGCCGGCGTCGGCGACCAGCGCCACCGAGCGTCCCTCCAGCAACAGGTCCCGAAGCTTGTCCCCCTTTTGCCGCGTATTGTGCTTGTGGTAGCTTTCGAGCTTGACCTTGAGGCCATACCGCGCCAGCAATCCCGCGGTCGTCCTGGTGTCCTCCGCTGCGACCAGATCGACGGCGCGCAAAATTTCCAGCGCGCGCGGTGTCATGTCTCCCAGATTGCCGATCGGTACGCCGACCAGATATAAGGTCCCGATTGTCATCGCAATCCCCCGGCATCGGATGGGAAAGGTGCTGTCCCCGCGGTCCGAACCAGTCCGTCCATGAGCCGTGCGGGATCGATCCCCTCTCCTGTATAGATGCCTTGTACTTCCTCTGTATAGGTACCATGCAGATCGCGTACCACCAAAGGAGTCGCGATCGAAAAGCCGCCCGCCCTGCCTCCGGCCACGGCTGTCATCAACAAAAGAGAAGCCGGTCGGCCCGGAGCGGGCAAAACTTCCCGGAGTGTTTTCGGCTCCAAGCCATGACCGCGGCAGGCGACCATCAGGTCAACCAGCTGAGCGGGACGGCAAGACACCACCAGTGTACCATGCGTCCGCAACAGCCGCCGGGCCGCCGCGGCGAGGTCGTCGGCCGTCAGGGTGGCGGACACGGTCGCGGCCGCGCGGACGGGGTCGGCAGGAGGCTTGCCCCGGCCTGTCATGTGATAGGGCGGATTTGAGATGCACAGATCAAATCCGGATTCCCCGGGCACGTGCCGGTCGCGGATATCCCCCTCCACCACACGGATCCGGTCCGCGAGCCCGTTCAACCGCACATTGCGCGATGCCAGTTCCGCCAGAGACGGCACTCGCTCGATCCCCGTCAACCGAACCTGCGGCAGGCGCGAGGCAAGCAAAAGGAGCAGGATGCCGGAGCCGCATCCGATGTCTGCCACGCGCACCTGTTTGTTGCGCGTCCGAAGTAAAGAAGCCGCATGGTGAGCCAGCAACACAGCATCTTCCCCGAATCGAAGCCCGCCGCATTTTTGGAGGATGCGCAGCCCGCTCCGTTGCAGATCGTCGACCGTCTCATCCTCATACAGGGGAATCGGCCCGGGCGCTGGATATGAAAAAGGGAAAACCGCCCGGTCTTCCCTCTCTCCATTCACGATTGGGCCGCTCTCACTTCGGGGCGATCGAGCTGGTCGGGCAGACCGGCACGCACGCGCCGCAGTCGATGCAGGTCTCGGGGTCGATCACGTAGATCGGATCGCCTTCGGAAATCGCACCTGTCGGGCATTCGCCCACGCAAGCGCCGCAAGCAATGCAGGTATCGGCAATGAAATGCGCCATGTTTGTGTTACCTCCTGTTTCGGTTATGTCAGATTCTAGCATCCTGAGGGGGTTTCTTCAACAGAATGAGAGATAATCCGTATCATTTGTCACGATCAATGGGGTGGACGCGCGGTTCACTCCTCAACGGATGGATCTTCCGCCTCGTGGGTTTCCTGGTCCTCGGCGATTTCACCGGCATCCGTATCCGGGGTGCGTGCCCGTGCGGGGCGCCCACCGCGCGGTCCTTTCTTCCCTTTGCTCGGGCGGGTGCTTCCCAGCACTTCGACCGCGGAAGCATCGACGGTGAGCAGGTCGGACTCGTTTCCGAGATCCAAGCGCACGGTGAGGGTCTCTTTGAGGAGATGCAGCCCGACCACCAAGCCCTGTCCCTGCTCTGTCATGACGATGTCCCCCTGGCGCGGCATCCTGCGATGCGCGTCCTCGTAGGCTTCCTGCTCGTACTTGAAGCAGCACATCAACCGCCCGCAGGCCCCAGATATCTTGGTCGGGTTCATCGAAAAGCCTTGCTCTTTGGCCATTTTGATCGAAACCGGAACGAAGTCGTTGAGGAACGAACAACAGCACAGTTCGCGGCCGCAGACGCCCAGTCCACCGATCATGCGGGCTTCGTCGCGCACCCCGATCTGCCTCAGTTCGATTCGCATGCGGAAAACCGCCGCCAGGTCTTTGACCAGCTCGCGGAAGTCCACCCGGCCGTCGGCCGTGAAATAGAACGTGATCTTGCGCCCGTCAAACGCGTATTCCGCGTCGACCAGATTCATGGGCAGATTCCGTTTTTGAATTTTTGCCAGACAGACTGCGAACGCGTCGTGTTCCTTGCGTTCGTTTTCGGCCTTGGTTTTCAAATCATTCTCATCCGCCATGCGGAGAATGCCTTTGAGAGGTGTCTTGATATTGTTGTCGGGAATTTCGATGGCTTCTTCGACGACCTGCCCGATTTCCACGCCCTGGCTGGTTTCAACGATCACCATGTCCCCCTGTCGGAGGGTATGGTCGCCCGGGTCGAAATGATAGGCTTTACCGGTCCCGTGGAAGCGAATTCCCACGACTTTAGGCATGGGCTAGCTCCTTCCGCAGCTGAAGCAACAGACTGCATATGGTGGTTTCAAAATTGGTGTTGAGTGTCAGACACCGTCTGGCATGCTGGACGGCGGCGCCTGCGCGGTCCAGTTGAGCGATATCGTAGCGGTTTCGGCGTACCAGGTCAAGGATCGCTCCACGGCGGTCGGCGTTGAGCAACAACGTTTCCCGAGCGCCGGACGCGACAAGCGCGAGATCCCGGACATATGTCCCCGCGACATCCAGCAATGTGTCAGCGTGGTCCTTTTCCCGGTTGAAAAACCCATACGTCTCCGTCAGCAGCACGGCCCGGTCTTTTTCGCCGACCGATGCCATCCGGTCCAGCACCTCTTCCCGCACCTGGATGAACCATGTGTCGGTTGCCAGTTCCAGCGCGACGCCGGGAATACCGCGCGCATACCGCAGCAAAAAGGGCAGCGCGGGCAGCTCTTCCGAAATCCCGGCTCCTGTGAGAATCCGCCGGAGCTCTTCGGGGGTGCTGCGCGCCAGCGGGAAATGTGCCATGCGCGAAACGATCGTGCCGGCGAGCCGTTCGGGGCCGGATGCGGTCATGAGGATGCAGACGTGCGGCGGGGGTTCTTCGATGGTCTTGAGAAGCGCGTTCTGCCCTTGCTCGTTCAAATGGTCCGCATCGACCAGATAGACCTTGCGCCCGCCCATCTGAGAGTACAAGGAGACATCCGCGACGATGTCCGTACGCACCTGCTCTACGCGGATCCCCTTGCCGTCCTTCGATACCAGACTGCGCCAATCGGGATGCACGCCTTCGTCAAACAGGCGACAGGCAACGCACTGGCCGCATGCACCGGCTTCGGAGGGCGTCTGACAGAGCAACGCTTTGCCAAACGCGCGCGCGACCAGGGTTTTCCCCGCACCAGTGGGGCCGGTAAAAAGAAAGGCATGCCCCGGGTCCCCCGCGAGGGAGGTCCCGAGGCGCCTTTTCAGCTGTTCTTGTCCAATGATCGTGGAAAAAGACATCCGCTACATTTTCTCAAATCGTTCGACGTTCAGCACAAACACCGTCGCACCGCCTACGGTAACTTCGACCGGATAGGGGATGTAAGCCCCGCCGATCGCCGAAGGGGTGACACTCGTGTTGATTGCGGCTTTGCGGCTGCTGGAGTACTTTTTGACGATGTTGAACACTTCGTCCAGCTGCGCGTCCTCGACAACGATCATCAGTGTCGTGTTCCCGGAACGCAAAAACCCGCCTGTCGAATTGAGTTTTGTGACGCGGAATCCTGCTTTGTTGAGTTCCGCCATGAGCCTGGGGCTATCCTCGTCGTGCACGATGGCCATAATCATTTTCATGGTAGTACCTCCTCCAACTTTTGTGACAGGCGCTGCGCCGTCTCACCGATGGTTCCTTGCGCGTCGATCAGGACGAACCGTCCTGGTTCCCGACGAGCGATTTCCAAATATCCGTCGCGTACGCGGCGCTTGAATGCCATGCTGTTTGCATCCATCCGATCCGGTGTCCCGCCGCGCGCCCGCATCCTTTCGGTGGCGGTCTCGGCGGGAAGATCGAACAAATAGGTGCGGAGCGGCATCAGTCCGCCTGTCGCGATTTCGTTGATCCTGCTCACCATCCCGATGTCTAACCCGCGGCCGTAGCCCTGGTATGCGACGGTGGAATCGATGTATCGGTCACACAGGACGACCGTGCCGGCTTCCAGTGCGGGGAGAATGACCTCTCGGGTGATCTGGCTGCGCGCAGATGCGAACAGGAGCAGTTCGGCGACATCGTCCATCCCTTTTCCGGAGCGATCCAGCAGGATTTCACGGATCCGTTCTCCGACCCACGTTCCGCCTGGTTCCCGGATCACAAGGGTCCGGTACCCTCTTTCGCGAAGCGATTGGTCGGCCTTCTCAAGGTGCGTGGATTTACCGCAACCGTCCAGCCCTTCGAATGTGATGAAAACGCCGTTCATGTCTCCCTCCGCATCCGAAGTGTCTGGCTGCCTTTATTATACATGACGCACAGCGCCCGCGGAAAGCGATCCCGTAGGGATTGTGCGGATTTCGCAACCCCCCGGCGAAATGCGGCCGTACCCCTTTACACCGGATCGCACGCCGACGACCTCCAAACCGGATGCCAACAGGCCCAAGATCAGCCGGATGTGGTCCGCATCCGGCACTTCTCCGGGCCATATCAGCGGGATACCGGGCGGATATGGAACCAACGCACCGGTCGACACCCGTCCGGCCGCATCCTCCAGCGGTGTCCACTCCCCGCGTTCCCCTCCCACGAGAAACCGCCGCGGATGTGCGG
Organism: Clostridiaceae bacterium; assembly: GCA_012522285.1. Taxonomy (GTDB): domain Bacteria; phylum Bacillota; class Clostridia; order Saccharofermentanales; family UBA5734; genus JAAYKS01. The sequence continues at coordinate 7,679 of JAAYKS010000028.1, forward strand.
CCCGCACAGGCGCAACCGCATACGCGCGAGCCAAATCCCGTTCCGACACCGCGACAATCTGCTCAGCTGACCCGGACGCAACCGGGTGAGCAGATTGCCCGAGGATGCCGGCAAGCGCGGTCCGAAGCCGGGAAAAGTCCTCCGGACCGGTATCCAGCGCGGGAATGCACACCAAGCGTCGGAGATCGGCCATCTCGATATCGATCCCTTGTTCCGAAAGCGCGCGCAGCCATACCGGTCCGGACATTCCGGTGCCCTCGACATCGAGGACCAGGCGGGCCGGATCCTGGCGCAGTCCGTCTCCGGGTTGTCGCACAAACGGCACCGCACGCACGCCCGGCGGAAGGGACTCCCCGAACTTCCGGACGCGGTCGACCAGGACATGGATCCGTTCGGCCCCCTGCTTCTCCATCCAGTCGCGGGCGGCATCGATCGAAGCCGCAACCAGAAAGGACGGACTGGAGGTTTCATACAGTGTAATGGAGTCTCGGACGGCCTCCGGATCGAGGGAACCCCGGTGGATCGCGTCGGCGGACAGATGCAGCAGCGCGGCCTGGGTCAGCGCCGGGAGAGTTTTGTGCGCACTTTGCACACACAGATCCGCACCGGCATCCATCGCGCAGGGGGGGCACAGATCGGACGCAAACCGCAGATGCGCCCCATGTGCCTCGTCGACCAGCAGCAGCACGCCCGCCTGGCGTGTCATCTTAGCGATCGCAGGCAGATCCGCGCACAGACCGTAATAATCCGGGCTGGTGACCAGCACCGCTCCGATCGAAGGGTCGCGGGCACAGGCGTCCCGAATGTCGCTGGGGTCGGGCTGGGACACCGGCGCATACGGCAACCGGTCCGGATGGAGGTCCGGCAGGGGAAGAAAACGGTACTCCGCCCCGGTCAGGGCGATGGCATGTAAAACCGAACGGTGAACCGTCCGGGGCAACAGTAGCGTCCGCCCGCCGGCTGTCGCGACCGTAACCATCGCCAGCAGCCCACAGGTGGAGCCGGTGGTGAGGAAATACGTCCGACCCGCCCCAAAAGCCGTGGCGGCCCGCTCCATGGCTTCCCGCGCGGGGCCCGTCGGCAAATGGATGTCATCGGTCACCAAAAGCTCGGTTGTGTCCAGCCGGCCGGCCGCCCCGAGAAGGGGGGAAGAAAAGCCGCGCCCCCCCGCGTGACCCGGCATGTGGAAAGAAACACGCCCCTCTCCGGCCCGCTCATACAGCGCGTCCAGAAGGGGCGTATCAGATCCGCCGGTCGGAGAAGGCGTCACGGCCATGGTCAATCCAGGGTCAGTGTGTGGATGCCGGCGATTTCCAGCCAGATTTCTTTTTCAATCCGCTCGTTGTCCCGGCGGATGTCTTCGTACGTTTCTTCCGCCTTGATGTGGTTGCGGTCCCAGCCGCGATCGCGTTGCGGGCGGGTAGCCTGTCGAACGAACTGCTGCGGGCGGGCGGTTTGCTGTTGCGGCTGCCTGGTGGCCGCCTGGCCCTGCTCCGCTGCGCGCGGGGCCTGGCTTGGCTTTTCCTGCGCAGGTTCGCGCCGCTGCTGGTTCTGCGGCTGCGGGGGCTGATTCCGCTGGACAGGCGGGCGATTGCCCCCCTGCTGCGGATTGCGCTCTCTTGGCGGGCGTCCCGCGTTCTCGGTTCCCTCCCGGGGTGCCGCATTCTGGCGGGGTTCGCCCGCCGGACGCTGCTGTGCGTGCGGATTGGTCGACTGGCTGCGGGGCGTCTGGGAGCGGGATCCGCCCCGCCTGCGGCTCCGGCTGCTGCGGGAACTGCCGCCGGATGCACCCTGTTGCCCTTGCTGCCCTTGCTGCCCCTGCGGTCCCTGTTGGCCTTGTGCGCGCGGTTGCTGTCGCTGGGCGGCACCCGCGTTGCCCTGTTGCCCCTGTCGCGGGGTCTGGTTTTGCCCTCCGGGGGGAGAGGCAGGGCCGAACTCGCGGTATTTTTTACGCCGATCCGAAGAGGAAGAGCCGGATTGGCCTCCCTGGCTGCGGCCGCCTTCGGGCTTGGCGGGACGCGGATTCCGGTCAGAAAAGGATTGGTCGCTCATGATTGTGTGCCTCCTGCCGGCCGGAGCGTCACTTCGCCGCTCGCCAGCTCCCTGTTTCCCCGTGCGGTCGCCAGAATCAAGGCGCCGTCCCCGGAGAATCCCAAGACTTCTCCCTCGATGTGTTCCGCGGCATTCTCACCGGTTGGAACCCGCATTACGCCGACCGTCCGGCCGACCAGGCAGGACAGATCGCGATATTGCGCGAGAAAGGTCTCTTTTTCCGTGTCCATCATTGTAACCGCTTTCAGCGTTTCGGACAACAAAGCCGCGACCGCCCTGTCCCGCGTCAGTTCCGTAAGTTCCGGCTTTTCCATCGCGAGGGAGGTGGCGGTTTCGGCCAGTTCCGGGCCGAAGTCCTCCTTCTGCTGGAACAGGTTCAGACCGATGCCGACCACGACGCGGTCCAACCGGAATCCGCTGGCGGTGCTTTCGCACAGAATGCCGCAAATCTTGCGTCCGTCGCAGAGCACGTCGTTGGGCCATTTGAGCTGTGCAGGCACACCCAGACCGTGCAGAAAACGGGCGACGGCAAGTCCTGCCGCCAACGGGAGTAACCCACCCCGCCTGGCGTCCAGATTGTCCGGGCGCAGTACAATCGACATCCACACACCGGCACCCGCATCGGACCGCCATACGCGGCCCATCCGTCCGCGTCCCGCGGTCTGCCGGTCTGCCACGACCACCGAACCGTTCGGCAGCCCCTCAGCGGCCAGTCGCTTTGCGTCATCGTTGGTCGATCCGGTCTCGGCGCGGTGGATCCAAAGAGGGATCTGCCGGGATTGGGGACACCACCCGAACGCGAATGGCCGGACCTCATCGGTCCATTCGATCCGACCTGCCTCCAGTTCCCGCAGGGGAATCTGGACAAACGCGCGCTCCGCCATGCGCGGATGCGGCAGGGTAAGCCGGGCATCGTCGCGGCGGAGCGTCCCGAAGGTCAGGATGTCGATGTCCACCGTCCTTGCTCCCCAGCGTTCAACGCGGACCCGTCCCAACCCGGCTTCGATCTGTTGACACACATCCAGCAATACCTCCGGCGCCAGCCCGGTTTCGACCCGCACCACCGCGTTCAGATAGTCCGGCTGCCCCTCCACGCCGAACGGTTCGGTTTCATACAGAGAGGAGACTTCCCGGACAAACAGTCCGTCGTGATCGTCGAGCATCCGGACCGCAGCCTGCAGATTCGCCAGGCGGTCGCCCAGGTTACCCCCGATCGAGAGAAGCGCTTCGGTCACAGGACGTCCTCCCGTGTGCGCTCGATCGACACCGCCATGTGGGAAAACCGGCCTTCCACGGGAGCCATCGGCTTTTTCACCGTGACTGCGACCGACCCGACCCGGGGGTGCCCCTGAAGGACGCGCCGGGCAATCCGTTCCGCCAGGCGTTCGATCAGGTCGTCTGTTCCGTGCTCCACGATCTCGCGTGTTTCATTGAAAACCGCGCCGTAATCCACGGTGTCTTCCAGGTTGTCGGAAAGGCAGGCCGGTATGCGGCCCAACCGGAGTTCCAGATCGACGACAAAATCCTGTCCCTCTTTTTTCTCGAACGGGAACACGCCGGTATGACCGCAAAAGACCATGCCCGTCAACAGAATTTTATCTTCAGCCATGTACGGTTCCCCCTCTGACAATCGCATCCGTCATACGTGCGACCCGCACCATTTCCCGGACGTCGTGCACCCGCACAAAGTCGGCGCCGTTGGCAATACCGATCGCAACCGCCGCCGCCGTACCCATGAGCCGCTCCTCCACCGGAAGCCCGAGTGTCGTACCGATAAAGGATTTGCGGGAAGGTCCTATAAGGATCGGGGCCCCCGTCGATGACAACGCGGACAGCCGGCGCAGGATTTCGCAGGACTGTGCGGCATCCACGCCAAACCCGATGCCGGGATCCACCGCGATGCGGTCGGCCCCGACTCCGTCGAGGATAGCCCGTCTCATGCTGTCGGACAGGTACCGGACGATCCGGTCCATCAGAAGGGGTTCTTCGGCCCAGGAGGGGTCCGGGTCCGCGCTGCCTTCCGGGAGGGGTGTCGCGTTATACATCAAAATCAGACCGGCTCCGGTCTCGGCCGCGACACGCGCCATGTCGGGGTCGGCGCGGGTTGCACGCACATCGTTGATGATGCAGGCGCCGGCAACCACCGCTTCCCTTGCGACCGAGGCTTTGGACGTGTCGATGGACACCGGCAGTCCGGTCTCTGCGCACACTTTCCGGAGGATCGGAATTACGCGTTCCGCCTCTTCCTCCGCGGAAATCGGGCGATGTCCGGGACGGGTGGACTCCCCTCCGATATCGAGGATGTCCGCCCCTTGCGCGGCCATCGCGAGCGCACGGGCGAGCGCCGCGTCAGGATCGTCAAAAGCGCCTCCGTCCGAAAACGAGTCCGGGGTCACATTGAGGATGCCCATAACCCAGGTGCGCACACCGAGAGCGAACGCGTGGCCGCGTGCCTTGAATAAACGTTTGTCGGGCATAGATGCCTCCACGGTGGTTTGATCCGCGTCAGCGGGGACGGTTGATCAGGGCCAGCGCTTCCGCACGGGTCCGTGCGTCACTGCGGCAGATGCCGCGCAACGCGGATGTGACGGTTTTGGATCCCGGCTTTTTTATCCCGCGCATGGTCATGCACAAATGCTCCGCCTCGACCACCACCGCGACACCGCGAGGTTCCACCGACTCCATCAGGATGTCCGCGATGCGGGAGGTCATCCGCTCCTGCAGTTGGGGACGCCGCGCAAGGGTGTCAACCACACGCGCAATCTTGCTCAGTCCGAGGATGCGGCCTTCTTTGGGGATATACACAACATGCGCCTTGCCGAAAAACGGGACCAGGTGGTGCTCGCACATGGAATAAAACGGGATGTCCCCGACCATGACCATTTCGTCGTGGTCGGCCTCGTGAAAGGTCTTGATTTCATCCATCGGGTCGCGGTGCAGACCTGCAAACACTTCGGCATACATCCGCGCCACCCTTCGCGGGGTTTCCAATAGTCCCTCGCGTTCCGGATCTTCACCGACGGCGCACAGGATTTCCCGCACCGCCCGTTCAATCCGGGGCAGATCCATTTCCTCTCGCGCCTTTCTCTTGCGGGATTTATCCGCCGCTTCCGCGGAAAGGCCGTCCGCAGGTTCCTGGTTGCGGTCTGTCGTCATGGGATCCTCCTGTCGCGCCGGCTTGCCTTGTCATTCCCTGTCAGGAATCGGTCAGCCGGGTCTTTCTATACTCCATTGGGGTCATACCGGTGTGCTTTCGGAATGCGGCGTTGAAACGCTGCGGGCTGGAAAATCCAACCATCGAAGCGATGCCGCTGATCTTGATGTCGCGCTGTTCCAGGAGTTTGCAGGCCCGCGCGACCCGCACCTGCATCAGGAAAGCCATCGGACTCATGCCGGTCTCGTCCCGGAATGCACGGGTGAAATATCCCTGACTCAGGAAGACGTATCCGGCGGCGTCCGCGACCGAAATATCGCGGTCGAAGTTCTCGACGATGTAGTCGCGCGCGATCCGTACGAGTTCCCTCGCTTTACCCGTGCGCTTGCGCAGGCCCTCTTCCCACTCCTCGCGCAGCCCCCGGGCAAGCGTGACAAGCAGTTCGACCGTCAGCAGCTGCATCATGAGATTTTTGGCATAGGCGTCCTCACGGCTTTCCCGGAGGATCCGTTCCGCAATGGCGGCGATGTCCTGCCGGCTGCGTCCGCGAATGCTGATAAAGGGTTCAGCCGGAGGGGCGTCCCCGTCCGCCGGCGCGCTTTCCAGCGCGCTGAGGAGAAACCGCTCCAGGATCCCGCCCGTCACCTCTCGCCCCGGTACGACTTCCGCACCGGACGCAGTGCTTGTATAGCGGTAACGCCCTTCCCGGTCAAACACAAAATAGAGGACCACCATGTCGGCGTTCCCTTCGAGCACGTTGGTCACGTGTACGTGTCCGGGAGGGATCACGATGTTCCCGCCCCGCTCGACAATGGTGCGGCGGCCGTCGACTTCAAACTCGACACGCCCGCTGCGCAGGTAGGTCAGCTCGTGATACTCGTGCTGACTGCGTTTGCCGTTGTCGAGCAGCCCCTTCCCCATCGTTCGTTCCATCCCTTTGAAAACCAGAGGGATGGAGCCCACGGAGTCGAGGATGCTTTTTTCCATTCCGGGAAGTAAATCTTCTATCATGCGGATCCCACCATGGGATTATCTTATCAGATCCAGCCGTCCGTGCACATAGCGGCGTCGGCACCGGCGGCGGCCAAAGCACCCGCCAGCGCGGCCATCGAGGGGTATCTGGCGGCAGGGTCCGCCAACAGACAACG
>JAAYKS010000231.1 GCA_012522285.1 Clostridiaceae bacterium
CGACACCGGAATCCGGAGGCGGTGGTCGCCGCCATGGGCTGCCATGTAGAGCTCGCAGGTGCGGAAGGGCTCGCGGATGTCCGGATCGGATGCGGAGAACGCATGAGAATCGTCGACGAGGTGTTGTCCGCCCTTGCGGATCGCACGGCCCCGCTGTCGGGCGACGGGCATCTCTCCCTTGCCCTCCCCTCGGATGTGTTTGAAGAGATCGGACCGGTGGTACACCAGTCCGAGACACGCGCGTATGTGAAAATCCAGGACGGCTGTGATGATTTTTGCTCTTATTGCGCGATCCCCTTTGCGCGCGGCCGCTCCCGCAGTCGCGCCCGGGCATCCGTACTCGAGGAGGTGCGCGCACTTTCCGGTGCGGGCTTTGCCGAGGTCGTACTGACCGGCATCCATATCGGTGTATACGGCCGCGATCTGGGAGAGGGGCCGTTGGCACTCGCGGACCTTGTAAGGGATGTGGCGGCGGTCGAGGGGATCCGCCGGATCCGGCTCGGGTCCCTCGATCCCCAGTCGATGACGCCGGACTTTGTACAGGCGCTTCGCGGTATCCCGGCGCTGTGTCCGCATTTCCACCTGTCTTTACAAAGCGGCAGCGCTTCCATACTGGCAAGAATGGACCGGAGGTATACCCCTGACGATTTTGTCCGCCTCGTGCATTCATTGCGCGACGTGTTCCCGGATGCCGGTATCACCACCGACATCATGACGGGATTTCCGGGTGAGACGGAAGCGGAGCATGTGGAGAGCCTCGCGTTTTGCGATGCAATCGCTTTTTCCAGGATGCATGTGTTCCGGTATTCCAGACGTCCCCGTACCCGTGCGGCTTCCCTGCCTGGTCAGGTGCCGGCGCGCGTGGCGATGCGGCGCGCGGATGAACTCTCAGCTTTGGCGGAGCGGATGTCAACCGCTTTTGCGTGTCGGATGGACGGCATGACGAGAGGAATCCTGATCGAAAAGGTCGAGTCGAACGGAACAGGAGAAGGCTATACCCCGGAGTATATGCACGTTACCGCACATGGCCTGGAGCCTTCCTGCAAGGGACGCATCGTCCCCTGCAGACTGTCCTTTTCGGGGAGTGCGACGCTCGACGGCTCTCCTGCCGGCGATAGTCGAACAGATGTTTCGCAAACCCCCGCTTCATGGTAAGATGTAACAAATGGCCAACAAGTGGAAGGAGGCCTATCCATGCCTTTCAATCGCTTTATGAGTCCTGATGCCGACGGCCAGGCCGGAGGCGCGCCCGTCGCAGACAACGAGACCGCGCGGTTCGAGATGCCCAAAGACAACAGCGATTCCGTCAAGGGCATCATGACGGAAGTGCTACAGTCGCTCAAGGAAAAAGGCTACAACCCGGTCAATCAGCTGGTTGGGTACTTCCTGTCGGGGGATCCCACCTATATCACCAGTCACAAAGGCGCTCGCGGCGTGATCCGCCGCATGGAGCGCGATGAACTGCTGGAGGTCATCATCCAGGAGTACATCGAGACTCTCTGATGGACAGACGTCGGTTGGGTCACAGCGGGATCGAAGTATCCCGCTTATGTTACGGCACACTATCCTTTTGCGCGGCACAGGCGGATCTCTCACCGGAACAGGGGGGAGATCTGTTGTTGTATGCGCAGTCTTTGGGAGTGGATTTTTTTGATACCGCCGAAATCTACGAGACCTATCCCCATATCCGCTATGTGCTGCGGCACGGTGCGGCAAGACCTGTGGTTTGCACCAAAACCTACGCCTGGGACCGGGCGGGCGCAGCGGCTTCGGTTGATCGGGCACGGCGGGAAATGGATCTGGATGTCATCGACCTGTTTCTCCTGCACGAGCAGGAGACCACTCTGACACTGCACGGGCACCGGGAAGCGTTCGCCTATCTGCTGGAGTGCCGTGACAAGGGGATCCTCCGCGCGGTCGGCATTTCCACCCATGCGGTGGAACCGGTGCGCGCCCTCACGGAAGCGGTTGCCGGCCGGACCGACGGATACTGGGCCGGACTGGACGCGGGACCCTACCGCTATGCCGACGTGCTGCATCCTCTGCTCAACGTCGCCGGCATCGGATTGCTGGATGGCAGCGCAGAAGACATGGCGAAGGCGGTACGGGAAGCCCATGACGCCGGCATCGGCGTGTTCGGCATGAAAATGTTGGGCGGCGGCAATTTATTGCCCCGCTTCGACGAGGCGGTAGCCTTCGCGCTGGGAATGGACTGTACGGACGCGTATGCGGTCGGGATGCAGTCCCGCGACGAGATCGATATGAACGTCGCGTTGTTCGAAGGACGTCCGATCCCGGAGGAACTGTTGCTGCGCACCCGCAGCCGCAAGCGGCGGTTGTTGGTGGAGGACTGGTGTACCGGGTGCGGAGCTTGTGTGGCACGGTGCGCCTCGGGAGGGATCCGCATCGTAGACGGCCGGGCCCAACCGGTCCCCGACCGTTGTCTTTTGTGCGGATATTGCGCCGCTGTTTGCCGGGATTTTGCGATCAAGGTGGTATAAGTCCAGATGCGCATCATGGGAATCGATTACGGGGATAAGAGAATCGGGATCGCCCTCAGCGACGAGACCGGTATCCTGGCGAGCGGTGTGGAAACCATCCGCTGGAACGGTCGCGATCCGGACTATGCGATCCGGCGAATCTGTGGATTGGCCGCAGAGCGCGGGGTGACGGAGATCGTGATCGGCATGCCGCGCCGTACGGACGGTCGCCCCGGCGCGTCCGCCGACAAGGCGGAATCGCTTGCAGCGGCGCTGGAAGTCGAGACAGGTCTGCTCGTGACCCGGCGAGACGAGCGTTATACCACGGTAATCGCTTCCCGCATGATGCGGGAAGCCGGACGCACCCAGAAAGACCGGAACGAGATCATCGATCAGATCGCGGCCGTCGTCATCCTGCAGGAAGTGTTGGATGGGAGACGGCGCGGAGACAATCGGATATGATATAATGTTTCGAAATCTGCACAAGCACAAGTACACGCACACAAAGAAATGAGGATAAACACAATGGAAAACGATAAACTCCACACGCTCGGACCGGATGACGAAGCCTGCAATTGCAACGACGAAGCCTGCAATTGTAACGACGAAGCCTGCGATTGCAACCAGGACGGGGCGGATAGCTGCGGATGCGGCCACGATCACGACCACGACCACGACCACGGCGAAGAGGGCAGCGCTCTCATCACGATGGTGGATGAAGAGACCGGCGAAGAATACACGTTTGAGATGGTCGACAGCATCGAGTTCGAAGGCGAAACCTACTGCCTGCTGGCCACCGTTGACGAAGAGCCCGAAGCCGTGTTTGTCAAGGTTGTCACCGCGGACGACGGTTCGGAATCTCTGATGAGCCTCGACGACGACGAGTTCGACCGTGTCGCCGCCGCGTATGACAGCATGATCGACGACGACGAAGAAGACGAAGATGACGGGGACGAGCCGGAAGAAGAGCCGGATGAAACGGAAAACCACTAGAGGGTCGGACGACTCACGCCGCAAGCCGACGGCCGGCCCGTCTTCCGAGGAAGACATGCTGGCCGTGCTTGTGGATGTCAATAGCCGACGCGAGTACTATATGTCCTTTATCGACTCGTTCTATACCATGGGACGGGAATATACAGTGATGTTCAAATACGAACCGGACGACGGATCCCATCCGGAGCCGGAGATCGTGATATTGCGCAATGAACCCGGGATTGGCGAACGCATTTTCAAGTCCATCAAAGACAAAAGAGAACTGCAAAACGCGTTCGATGTTTTTTTTGAACGATTCCGGGAACATGGAGGGTTGTGATTTTTTCCACATGACAGAGGATGCGTTCCATGAGCTGTCGATCGAAGACAAAGCCGCATACGAAGCCTGTCACGCAATATCCGGCAGCCGACTGTCGGATCTGTGTTTCGTCAGCCGTCTTGCCTGGAATCCGGGCTTCGGATACCGGGTTGCGATGGTTGCCGATGCGTTTTGCATGGTGAGCGACGGTGGGGTTTTTTGCAGGCCCCATCTGGCGATGCCGCTGGGAGTGGTGGATGCCGGGCACCTAGGTCGTGTGATGGATGAAATCGTTCCGTTGTTTGAAGACAAGGGCTGGCCGATGGCTGTGATGTACGTCGAGGAATCCCATCTCCCCCTGTTTGAAGCGTTGCGGGCGCAGGGGTACGATACGGACGCCAGCTTCAGCCAAGATTACAGTGACTACATTTACAATGGAGACTCCATGCGGACGTTGTCGGGCAAGGCACTGCACGCCAAGCGCACCCACCTGAACCGTTTCGCCCGGGACTATCCGGACCACCGGTACGATCCGGTGTGCGCTGCGGACGGGCCCGAATGCCTCGAACTGGTGCACAACTGGTGTAGGGAGAAGGAATTTGACCTCAACGATTTGAACGTTTGCGACTATGTTCCAATCCGTATGGTTTTCGAGCATTTCGACCGCCTGGATGTGCGGGGCGGTGTCATCCGCATCGGCGGGGCCATCCGTGCGTTCGCGCTCGGATGTACGCTGGAGGACGGGACCGCGGTCATCCATTTTGAGAAGGCGGATCCTGCTTATCAGGGACTGTACGCCGCCATTAACAACCAGGTTCTGTGCCGGGAGTTTCCCGACGCGCTGTTGGTCAATCGCGAAGAAGACATGGGGATCGAAGGCCTGCGCAAGGCCAAACAGTCCTATCAGCCGGTGTCGTTTGCGGACAAATATACCGTCATGGTCCGCAGGACCGGATGATGCCTCCGACCGGATCCATGGACGGTTCCGGCGGATTCCGGTATCTGCCCGATCCGCCTACGGGCGGAAGGCATCCCCGTGTTTCATCGGCACGAGGTGTGTTTTCCGCATTGGGGCTCTCTCTGCTTTTCATCCTGGTTTACTATATCGCCCAGACGTTTGCTCAGCTGGCATACGCCCTGATCCTCATGGTCGGGGACGTGATGCTAAGCGGCGACCTCCAGATTGATATATGGAGCGTGCTGGAACGCGTGGAGTCGCGTTACACCATCATTGCTTCCATTTACGCCTTGATGCTGATCGGCGCATATGCCGTGATCATCCGCGCGCGCGGTCGCGGCCGCACAACCTATGTGCGGATGGCCCGTCCGGCACCCGCGCAGGTATGGGCTGCGCTGGCGGTTTCACTCGGCATGTTGGGGACAGCCAATCTGGCCTACGTCGGCCTGGACTGGCTCGGACGGCACACACGTGTGTTTGGGGACTGGATGGCGGATTACGAAAAAGTGGTCGAATCCGCGTTTACCTCGGAAGCGGGGGTCGGCTGGCTGATCCTCGGGGTCTGCGTCTTGGTACCGATCGCCGAAGAACTCCTGTTCCGGGGGATCGTCCAGGCAGAGCTCTCCGCTGTGATGCATCCCTGGTTGGCGGTTCTGGTGCAGGCGCTGTTGTTTTCTCTGTTCCACATGCAGGCGGTCCAGTCGATGTATGTGTTTCTGCCGGGCTTTGTGATGGGTGCCGCCTATTTGGCGACTGGATCCATCCTGGTGCCGATCCTGATGCACATGCTGTTCAATTTCATCGGGAGCGGTGCGCTGGAGACCTTGACCGGCGGGAGTGAAGCGGTGGGCCAGGCCCTCTATGCCGCGCAGTACGGGTTTATCCTCGTGGGCGCTCTCTGCCTGGTCTGGATGTTCAAATCCCGCGCAAGGCCTGGAAGCGCCGAAGATCGTAAACCTATCCCATCCGAGAACGAGGTGTCACCATGATTCGCTTTGACAATGGAACCGCGTTTCCCGCCGGCTACGAACCCCGCATGGATGTCCGGGAGACACAGATCGCCATTAAATTGATCAAAGACCATCTGGAGTCCGAACTCGCGGACACGCTCAATCTGACGC
>JAAYKS010000232.1 GCA_012522285.1 Clostridiaceae bacterium
GGACAGCCCCGTCCGCGAGGTTCCAAGATTCGTCCAATGCCACACGGACGGCAAGCGTGTCGCTCTTGGCTTCTACCAGGGTTTCCACCGCCACATGCCGCCCATTTACGGAAAATCCGGACCGGAGCACCCCGTTCCAGAGATCGAGGGTCTGCTCCGCGGCGGTGTAGTCTTCCGGTGCAACGCGCGCATCACTGTTCTCATTCCGATAAAAGGCAAACCCGACCGCACCGAGGTGGAGGCGATGGGGATTCTGGCGGAGTTGATCAAACATCTCTTGCTGACCGGACGGATCGGACGCGTATCCGACGGATCGGCCATGGGTGTCAAACGGCTTGAGCCGCAGCGCGCTCTCGTCCAGCGGGACGGGGAAACTGTGCCATCCCCACTGGGACATCGTGCAAAGCGGGACCAGCCGATAAGCGTCGCGCAGCGTCTGCAGTCCGGTAAAGTACGCAGTAAAGGCGAACTCCCCGTTGCCGACCGAAAGCGGAGAAGCGGACAAGGCCGCCAGTGTGGCGGAATCGGCCGGACGGGCGGCGCGCAGGGTCGGATTGTGCCGGGTGACGAGGTCTTTGCGGTCGATCATCGAGGTCTCCTTCCGACGCAACATTCTAGATGTCACACTGACATCACAGTGTTTTTAGTTAACCCCATGCCGCCCGGAAGCGCAAGGGAGCGAATGGCTGCGGCAGCATGTGCGCGACAGATCAAGGTTGCTGTGCTCTCGCGCAATCAACACGGGTCATCCGTTTCAGGAGGTTCTTTCAAGATGAAATTGGCAGGAGCATGTTCTATTCCAACACCCGATCCCGCTGTTCCGGGCGATCTGTATCAGTATTGCGGTGAGTACGCGCGGGGGACCAGCCTCTTTCTTATGGTACTCATTCGCCACAGCGACATGACAACCTTCGGACTCATGGGGTATTCCAGTTGTAATGCCACACCTGCGGAGTCCCGGTTTTTCTGGCACGCCCAGTAGGCATGGTATGATGTGTAAAACATGACAACGGAGGTATCGAACGATGGACGAATCCTCTTTTACCCCACCCGTGATCTTCACCGAACGCTTGGTGCTTCGTCCCTTTCGGATGTCCGACGCGGAGGACGTGTTTGCATATGCCAGCGACGACGAGGTCTCGCGCTATATGACTTGGGAGACCCACCGATCGATCGAGGATTCGCTTGGATACCTGCGCTTTACGCTGGACGCTTACCAGGGCGGTAATCATTACGACTACGCCATCGAACTAGCAGAAACCGGACACGTGATCGGTGCAGGCGGCGCGTTTCGCGGCATCGAGCACGACGGGCGTTTTGCGCAGATCGGATATGTCCTTCATCGGGACTACTGGGGCCGCGGTCTGATGCCCGAGGCCATGGGCGCGTTTCTGCGGTTCCTGTTCGAAGACAAAGACGTCCATCGTGTGGAAGCCTATCACTTCGAACCCAACCGCAAGTCCGGCCGAGTGATGCAGAAGATCGGCATGGCATACGAAGGCACCTGCCAGGATAAGTATTTCATCAAGGGCGCGTACCGGACAGTGTGTCTGTACGCTGCCATCAACCCCAACCATTCGGAGGTATCGCCATGAACGAAACGGTCGACCCGCGTGTCCAGGCCATGACACTAGATGAAAAAGCATCCCTGTTGTCGGGGCTGGACGGCTGGCACACCAAGCCGGTCAAGCGACTGGGAATCCCCTCGCTCCTGATGACCGACGGTCCGCACGGGATGCGGCTTTCGGCCACGCCGGACGGGATCCCCGCTCCGGCGACCGCCTTCCCCACGGGAGTGGGACTGGCGGCTTCCTGGAACATCGGTCTGATCGAGAAAGTCGGGCGAACCATCGGCGCGGAATGTCGCCGCAGTGGGGTGGATCTGCTGCTGGGGCCCGCGCTCAACATCAAACGTTCCCCGCTGTGCGGGCGCAATTTCGAGTATTACGCGGAAGATCCCTGGCTGGCAGGCAACATCGCCGCCGCGTTTGTGCGCGGCCTCCAGTCGACCGGTGTCGGAGCCTGTCTCAAACACTATGCGCTCAACAATATGGAAAAGAACCGCCAGAACAGCGATTCGGTGTGCGACCGGCGCACCATGCATGAAATCTATCTGTCGGCATTCGAACGGGCGGTCCGGGAATCCAAACCCTGGACGGTCATGTGCTCCTACAACAAAATCAACGGGACATTCGCGGCCGACCACCACTATCTGATGACAGAGGTACTGCGGGACACGTGGGGGTTCGACGGCTTTGTGATGACCGACTGGGGAGCGCTCAACGACCGGGTCGAGGCGGTCCGCGCAGGCGTGGAGCTCGAGATGCCGGCTTCGGGCGGAGCGACCGATCGGGAACTGGTGGAGGCAGTCGAGTCCGGAAAACTGGAAGAGGCGGTGCTCGACCGTGCGGTGGAGCGCGTACTGCGCGTGATCGACCAGAGAGACCAGGCGCAGGCGGTGATCCCTGCACCTGCCGTGGATCTTGCGGATCACCACCGGTTCGCCCGGCAAGTGGCCGCGGAATGCATGGTGCTGTTGAAAAACGAAGGAGCATTGCTCCCGCTTGCACTCGGTAAAACCGTCGCGGTCATCGGCCCCTTTGCGGATCGCGTACGCGTGCAGGGAGGCGGGAGCTCCCGCGTGCCCTGCTGGCAGACGGATGTCCCGCTCGACGAACTCCGGAAACGCCTGCCGGATGTGCGCCACGCACCCGGATGTGACGCGGACGCGGAACAGGCCGACCCGGACCTGCTGGACCGGGCTGTGCGGACCGCCGCGGAAGCGGACATCGCGGTGGTGTTTCTCGGACTGCCCGACCGGATCGAGTCCGAAGGATACGACCGGTCGGACATGCGGCTTCCCGCAGCACAAGAAGAGCTGCTCTCAGCCGTACTGGCGGTTCAACCGGAAACCGTGGTGGTGCTGATGAACGGGTCTCCGGTGGAGATGCCCTGGGCCGATCGAGTGCCGGCTGTGCTCGAGGCCTATCTCGGCGGCTCCGCGGCAGGCGGCGCGATCGCGGATCTGCTGACCGGGCGCATCGCTCCATCCGGGAGACTGGCGGAAAGTTTTCCGTTTTGCATGGAACACAACCCGTCCTATCTCCACTTTCCGGACGAAGACCGCACCGTACAATATGCGGAAGGAGTTTATGCCGGATACCGTTACTACACCACCTGCAAGACCGCGGTGCGATTCCCGTTTGGACACGGACTGGGATACACGACGTTCGCGTACAGCCGGCTGCGTTTTTCACAGGTCGCGCTGTTGGAGGGGGAGACCCTGACCGTGAGCTGCCGGGTCCGCAACACCGGCGACCGGACGGGCGGCGAAGTGGTGCAGTTGTACGTCTCGCTCTGCGCGGGCCTCGTCCGGCGTCCGGAGCGGGAGCTCAAAGGCTTTGCTAAAATCGAGCTCGCTCCCGGCGAGGAACAAGAAGTGACGTTTACACTGGACAAACGCTCATTCTCCCGCTATGACGCGTCGCGTGAGTGCTGGGTTGCCGACAGCGGCGTGTATACAGTTCGGATTGGCTCTTCCTGTACCGACATCCGACTGGAAGCCGGGGTGGCCGTGTACTCGACCGACCGGCCGGCGGTGCGGCTGGACGAATATGTGACACTCGAAGAGCTCGCCGCTCACCCGGATCTAGCTCCTCTGGTGGAGGCGGAAGTGGCGCGGCTCGCCGCTGCGCCACGAGATCCGGGTCTGGATGCGATGGGGGAAGGGTTCGCGCATGCGGTCCTGATGACCACCCCGCTCAGGGTCATGGCACGCCACCCCGGCAGCCGGACCGACCGCGCATGGGTGGAGCAGCTGCTTGCCGCCTGCAGGGATGCGTTGGAGACCTGATCAAATTTCGATCAAGATGCGGGACACCTCAGGGTTTCGGCTTCGGTGACGATGCAGTTGCGTCCGTCCGACTTGGCCTGATAGAGCAGCCGGTCCGCGCGCTGGATCAATGTTTCCGGCGTGTCGGCATCCTGCATTTCCGCGATGCCGAAACTGCATCGGACCGGTATCCGTTCGACGCGTTTTTCTTCTGCAGGTAAGGTGACCTCCGGATCCCCCTCTGGATGAAAATCCGGGAGCACCGTGCTTTCCAGATGCAGGGAATTGATCAGGCGAAGCAGCCGCAATGTCAGTTCTCCCGCCTGTGGTGTCGCGGTGGCGGGCAACAACAGGACGAACTCCTCTCCGCCCCAGCGCGCAAATATATCGGTTACACGGATCTCCTTGTGTATGGCCCGCGCGACTTGAACCAGTACCCGATCCCCCTGCAGATGGCCGAACCGGTCGTTGATCGCTTTGAAATCGTCCAGGTCCATGATCACGATCGACAATGGCGCGCCGGTGCGCCGGTAGCGATTGGTTTCCCGCCACAGCTCCTCGTTGAACTTGTGACGGTTATATGTGTGTGTCAGCGAGTCGGTGACAGCCAGTTGGCGCAGCCGCTGATTGTTCACGAAAAGCCGGCGTTTGCGGTAGGACGTCCGCGAAAAGGTGGCGGCGCTCGCCCCGGTGATCAGGATGAGGTAGATGGTGCCTGCCAGCATATGCATCGTTGAGACATCCTCAATGGTGAAGTGCGCGACATTGAGAAAAACCGCTATCGCGAGCAGCGACAAGGCGATGTGGTTCAGGAAACGGTTGGGAACCAGATAAAATGCCGACAGCATCAACATGAGTCCAAACGCCTGGATCAGGAAATCGGACCTCTGGTAGAGGGCGAAGGTCAGGACGAAAAGTACTGTAAAGATCAGCTCTGCCGCTGTGACAAGCCGGATAAATCCGGTGACCGTGGGACTCTTTGCGAGTCGAAATCCCACATAGATCATGAAGACGAGAGACAGAAACCGGATCGACAGAACAATCGAAAAATGCAGACCTGGACCCAGGATGAACCAGTCCGGAATAATAAAAGAAAAAAACAGCAATCCCAGGATATTGGTGATGGTCCGGACATGTGCGGCCACGTTGTGCAACTCGTTCTCGAGATATCTCGATTCCATATCCGGATCGAGAAACTCACCCGTCACATGCGAGATCCTCCAGGGGCGGATTTTTTTTCCGTTTCTCGTCATATGGGCGACTCCTGCGTGCGTGTGAACGCGGCATGTCCCGTCATTCACGGAGCGGTACACATGATACGCATGAATTGTAACAGACCGAACACATAAATCCGAGAGGGAAAATGACGGAATTATGACATTTCTTCGGTTGGAGCCCGCGCGGCCTGTGATACAGCCATTTCTGCCGCGACTTGCTTAACAAATATCTCAACCAAATGGGGATCGAATTTGGTGCCGGCTTCCTCGCGGATGATCCGCACCGCCTCTTCCGGGGACAATGCCGCACGGTACGGGCGATGGTTGACCATTGCATCGTAGGCGTCCGCTAACCCGATGATCCGGGAGGGGAGGGGGGTTTTATCTCCGGTCAGCCCTTTGGGATAGCCGGTTCCATCCCACCGCTCGTGATGCAGCAGGATAAAGTTCGCGATCTCGGCGAGCTCGTTGACCGAACTCACGATGCGGTAACCGATTTCGGCATGGCGGCGCATCTCGCGGCGTTCCTCTTCGGTCAGATCGCCGTGCTTGCCGAGGATGTCGTCCCGGATCGCGATCTTCCCGATATCGTAAAACGCACTGGCGGTCCGCAATTCCTTGACGATGTGGTCCGGGAGTCCAAGTGCGCGGCCCATCATCTCGCAGAGGGCGGCCACATGTTTCGTGCGAGACTCCTCGCGCGGCTGCGCCTTGTAGAGCGTCTGGATGATGGTCTGGATCGTGCTGCTGCGGATGACGGGGCTTTCGAACAGTTTTTGCCGGTACATATGGTCCTCTGCCCGCTTAAAGGTGTCCTGAATGTCCTCGTCTTCTTCCGATTTGGATTCCCAGCCGAAGGAAACGGACAACGCGACTGCATCCACGTGGGTCTTGTCGCAGAGTTCGCGGATCCGGGCGACGATCTCGGCGGCCTTGTCCGAGCCCGTGTGCGGCAGCAAAATGACGAACTCGTCGCCGCTCAGCCGGGCGATGATGTCGTCTTCGCGGCAGCATACCCGCAGCACATCCGCGGCGGCGCACAATAGGCGGTCTCCCGTCTTGTGGCCAAACGCGTCGTTGGTCAGTTTGAGGGCGTTGACGTCCGCCATCACCAACGTAATCGGAAGATTGCGCTTCGTGTCGAGGCGACGCAACTCTTCCTCAAAAAACCGGCGGTTGTATAAACCGGTCAATTGGTCGTGGTAACTCAGGTAGGTGATGCTCTCCTGGTGGTGGCGGGCCAAGGTGACATCCCGGACCGAGACAACAACACCGGCGGCTCCGCTCCTGGCATCGCGGATCGGCGATACGTTGAGGGCCACCGGATGCTCGCCGGCGTCCTTGGAGAGCAGCAAAAGGGAGCCGTGCAAGGGGGCATCCGACGGCTCCTGTGTATGGTCGACCGAAGGAATATAGGGTTCCCGGGTATGCTCATCGATTAACGGGAGGACGTCCTCGAGCAACTGTCCGACCGCCTGCTCCCGGGTCCACCCGGTCAACTGGCAGGCGGCGTCGTTCATCAAGGTCACTTTGCCATCTCCGCCGCTGGCGATCACGGCGTCTCCGATCGAAAGCAAGGTCGCATGCAGCAAATCGCGTTCCAGGATCAGGTCTGCTTCGGCGCGCGGCCGCCCGATGGTCGGCCATGCGCTGTTGGCCAGAATCCGCAACTGGAACGCCTGTTCTTCGGAGTAATCGTCCGCGCGTCCGGCGACGCCCAGTACCGCGACAATACGGCCGATGTCGAACACCGGGACACACATCATGGTGTCGGCGACAGGGAACCCGGGTGCTCCGCCCTGCTCCTCCGGGGAAGCGGCGGACGAGCGGGTGTTCCGTATGGCGGGCCGGCCGGTGCGGATCGCCTCGGCCCAAGGCGTGCCCGGGGCCGGCTGGACGGGAGGCAGGCTCAGGTAGGCTGCGTGGGTTTCCGCCCAGGTTCCCCGACAAATACCGCATTGCCAGGTGCCCGCGACCGAACCCGGCAGCAAAACGCCCCCGGCAGGGCTCCCGGTCAAGCCCAACGCGCTATCGGCCAGGCGACTGAGGAATCGATCCGGATCCCGCGGAGTGTCATGGAGCAGATCGAGCAGAACCTCGCTGCGCCGGAGATGGCCGCGCAGTGCAGCCTCGGTTTTGCGGTGTTCCGTGACATCCCCGGCAGCTCCGAACACCTGGACGACCCGGCCATTCTCCACAAGGGGAGACAGGACGGTGCGGAATACGTGCTGCCCGTCCGGCAGATCAACCGGATCTTCAAACCAGACCATCTCCGCCTCGCGCATACAGCGGGAAACGTGCGTCGCGATGCGCGCACCGCGCTCCGGGCCAAACACCTCTTGCGGCGAAAGACCTGCGGGGTCGGGAACCAGAGCACCATTCAACGCGGCCGGGTTGGCCTTGACATACCGGGGTCTGTTCTCATCCAGAACATCCAGTAAGAACAGGGCACAAGGGGAATGTTCAAATACAAGCTCCGCGGCTTCCGGCATGGTGTCTTCTTTGCCGCCCGCGGCTTCACGCGAGATCTGTGCGTCGTCCGGCGCGGGGAGGGACGCCTCCCGTGCGGACAGCCATACCGAGACGATCCCGGCAAGCACTTCGCAGGCTTCGTGTGCCGTAAACGGCTGCCCCGGGGGCATCAGCAATGTTACAAAAGCCTGCGGGGTACCGGGAGAGGATCCCGGTATGCCGGTTAGAACGGCTTCGCCTGCGCCCCATCCTGTGGCAGCCTCCGCCAGATGGGTGGGCAGCAGTGCAGCGGCCAGTGCGCTGGCGTCCGGGAAGACGGCGGAACCATGCACAGGCAGCACAGTCGATCCTGCCGGCCCCCAGGGCCAGACATGTCCTTCCACATGTGCACCCAACGCTTCCAACGCGGTGAGAGCCGATGTCGGCAGGCCTGCGATCGCGGCGGTCCGGTATCCCGTCCCGTCCGGGAGTGGCCGGTGGAACGCGGCGATCCGTCCGCCGCTCAGGTCGAGCCAGGCGCGTGCGATCAACGGGTCGGCCTGTTCGATGTCGTCGAGGCCGATCCATTCGTCGAGGAACGCCGCCAAGGTGGCTGCGGAAAACGCAGTCGGTTCCGGACCTGTGGTCCGGGAAAGAGATCGTGCCTGGAATAGCAGCGTGAAATATCCCCGTCCGGGAGAAAAAACGTGGACACGACAGGGAAGTGCAGTCAGAGGGGTATCTGCGTCATAGTCGGCCGGGCGCCCGGTGCGGGCAACCTCGGCAAATCGCATCAGCCAGTCGTCCTGCTCCGCAAAAAAGGCGGGCAACACTTCGCTCGCGCGATGTCCCACGAGCGCGGACGGGCGCAAACCAAAGAACCGCGCGGATGTATGGCTGGATTCCAGACAGACCGCGTCGGCAGGATCTCCCCCCGCACCCGACAGAATCCGGAAACAAGCATACGCGGCCGCGGTCTCCTCCAGGATGGACCGGCTGAACAAGTCATCCATGGTCGACACTCCGAAAGTCGTCCGACGAGATCGGGAACAGAAGTACCCGATCGTACTGTCCTGTCATTATGCAACCGAATCGTTGTATATGGCAAGTGTGTAAAGGTGCTATTTAACAAGAAGAAGGTCGGTTATCTTTCATTCAGATAATATCCATCGAGAAGATAGTCTGCGCCGTACTTGATCGCCAGTGCTTCCAGCCTTGCCACGACGGCACCGCGCGAGAGTCCGCCTTCCGAAAACTGCCTTTGCGCGCGCATCATCGCCGCCCGTTCCGCGTCGTTTGCGTCCCGCTTGAAGTATCCCCAGACATGCTGGAGCGCGTTGAGTGTCCCGCCAGGTTTCGCGGGAATCGCCCGCGCAGCGTCGACCAGGTCATAGAAACGGAGTACATCTTCGGGCGGAACCGCCCGGCTGGTGCGCTCCATCCGGTTGAAGTGATCCCGGATCTGGTCGTAATGGGACCGGGAGTGCTCCATGACAAGGTACTTCCACGCGGCCCACTCCCGCTCGAGTGCCGGACGGGTCGCCCCGAGCAATGACAGGGTACAAGCGGTGGCGGACCAATTTTTGTCCTTGGTCTCCAGCATGACGTCCTGTTGTGCGGGATCGACGCCCCAGTCTGCAAGTTTTCGCTGCAGTACGCGGGATGGAATGGATTCGGAGTGCGCACCCGGCCGTGCACCGGGTCCCTCCCGTTGCAGGGACACATGGATTTTCTGCGGGCGCGCGCGTCTCTGCCAGGTCTGTGACGCGTCGGCTGTCGTCTCGCGGTGCACCTTTGCCCATGCGGGATCTCCGTTCGCAGGCAGTCTACCCGCTCCCGTCCTGCGGCTGGCGCGAACTTCCGCGTGGAGCGGATCGTAGACCATCGGCAGACCCAGACGGCGACAGGCGGCCAGGGTGTCTTCCGGCGCGGAACGGGTTTCGTCGTTTTCGAGCACCAGCATCCCGCGCGCCGCAGGGGACAGGAGGTCCACCCCTCGTGCGAGGGCGTCCGGTTTGCCGCCCCCGTGCAACACGATCAGGGATTCTCCCCCCGAAAGCAGCGAGAGCAGCCGCGCGGCATACTCCACCTCCGCGAGCGCGGCATCGACGGTCTCCGGCCGGTCGGAGTCGAGCATCGTGTACTGACCCGGGTGCATGGACAGGCGAAGACCCGCCGCGTCAACCCGGGTGCGAAGTTCCGCGAAGCGGGGAGCGAGCAAGGATTCCCAGTCGTGTGGGTTATCGGGATGGGAGGCCAGCGGGATCAGTCCGGACGAGACCCGGAACAGCTGGATGCCACGGGAACGGTTGTATGTGAGGATCCGATCCAACGCGTCGAGGTTTGCGTGTGCGACTTCCAAAAACCGCGCCTCGTCCCCGATGGAGGAAAGGCGCATCGCCCGCTGCTGCGCCCCCTGGACACCGCGCGTGACACAGGCATATCCGATTGCCATCCCGACTGATCCTCCGCTCTAAAAGCAGTTCTTCCTCGTCTCGGCCCGGTCGCAGCCACCGGACATGCGCTGGTAGCAGATTTCGTTTTCGAGAAACGCACCTTGCTCGAACGCGCGGATGTTGTCCACCGTCGTCTCCGTGATCGCCTGCATAGCTTCCCGGGTGAAAAACCCCTGGTGCGAGGTCAACAGCACATTGGGAAAGGCAAGCAACAGCGTCAGCCGCTCATCCGCGAGTATGTCGTTTGATTTGTCTTCAAAAAAGAACTCCGCTTCTTCCTCGTATACATCCAGTCCGGCACCGCCGATTTGACGGTTTCGAAGCCCCTCCAGCAGGGCGTCCGTGTCGATCAGCGCACCGCGCGAGGTGTTGATGAGGATCACGCCCGGCTTCATCAGGCGGATGGCGTCCCGATCTACAAAATGGTGGTTGTCCGGGGTGAGCGGACAGTGGAGGGAAATCACGTCGGACTCACGCCAGAGTTGTTCCAGCGGCACGTATTCGATATCGGAGCCGGCGGCCGGGAAGGGGTCGTATGCAATCACACGCATGCCGAAGCCCCGGAGGATGCGCACCAGGATCTGGCCGATCCGCCCGGTCCCGACGATGCCCGCGGTCTTTCCCTCGAGATCGAATCCCATGAGTCCGTTGATGGAAAAGTTGAAGTCCCGGGTGCGGGCAAATGCCCGGTGTGTCTTGCGGTTGAGCGTCAGCAGCATCGCGGCCGCGTGTTCCGCGACCGCGGCAGGAGAATAGCCCAGCACGCGTACGACATGAATGCGGCCGAACGCCGCGTGGAAATCCACATTGTTGTAGCCCGCACACCGGAGCGCGATCAGGCGTACCCCGCGTTCGTATAACCCCTCGATGACCGAGGCGTCCACTTGATCGTTGACAAACACGCAGACCGCTTCGTGGCCGTCCGCGAGACCGACCGAATCGGGTGTCAGCTTGTGTTCGAACCAGGTCGCTTCGTATCCCGCGGATCTTAGCGCATCGTCAAAGAACAGGTGATCGTAGGGCTTGGTGTCGAAAAACGCGATTCGCATAGCCTGACCCTCCTCTGTGTATCACCGCTTCATTGTAGCGCAAACCCTCCGTCCGGGAGCGAAGGCAGAGAACATCGGTCAGGGCTTGACGGTTTCGTAAGGCCAGTTGATGATCCCGCCAAAATCCACGATGCCGGTATACCCGGCCCGCGCCAGCGCCGCGGCCGCGATGGAACTGCGGTTTCCGCTCCTGCAATAGAGGTAGACCGCCTGGTCTTTCGGAATGCCGCGTGCCTCGAATGCATCCACGATGCCGGTATATTCGATGTTTTCCGCTCCGGGGATGTAACCGGACGCGTACTCTTCCGGTGTGCGGACGTCGACCAGCAGATAACCACTTTCAGTGTCGAGACGCCGCTTCGCCTCCTCCGCCCAGATGGTCTCCCAGGCGGGACCGGCCGCGGTCGTGCCGGCTGCTGTGGTCTCTCCGGTCGGAGCGGACGTTGTGCCCGGAGGCGTGGTCGCAACCGAAGAGCCCGATGTCGTGGTCGGCGCGGGATCATTGGCCAAAGCGCAGCCGGTCAGGAACGCGGCAGTTACGAGCAGAACCAGCATCACTGTCATCACGTGTTTCATGTTAACCTCCCTCTGCCGGGTACGAGGCCCACCGGCAAAGCATCTCTTTTTGTTCTATCCTGTACCGTTTTTAGCGGGGTGTCTGTAATCAGGTTACAGAAGATAGGTTTAGTGCTATACTTTTTTTTACTGTAAAAAACAGAAGGAGCCACCGATCCGATGAATATTCTCAACCGCATCGCACACGGATCCCGGGACATGACCAAGGGGACCCCGTGGAAGGCGATTCTCGCTTTTTCTCTCCCACTCCTGGCGGGCAATCTGCTGCAACAACTCTACAATACCGTCGACTCCATCGTCGTAGGCCGCTATGTCGGGCGCGAAGCGCTGGCCGCAGTCGGAACCAGTTTTCCGCCGATGATGCTGATGTTTGCGCTGTTTATGGGAATCGCCACCGGTACGAACATCATGGTCGCACAGTATTTCGGTGCGAAAGACAACGAATCATTGTCCAAAACCGTACATACCGCGCTGAGTCTGACCGCAATTGTCGGGGTGTTCATCTCGGTGGCGGGGTACTTTTTCGTCCCGACCCTCCTGAAATGGATTCAGGTGCCGGCCAACGTGTTTGACATGACCCGCACTTATCTCCAGATCATCTTCCTCGGACACATCGCCAGTCTGTACTACAATATTCTGTCGGGTATTCTGCGCGGTTTGGGAGACTCGATCACTCCGCTTATCTTCCTGATGATCTCCACGGCGATCAACATTGTGCTCGACCTGGTGTTCGTCATTTATCTGGATCTTGGGGTTGCGGGGGTTGCGCTGGCCACAATCATCGCGCAGTCATGCAGTGCGATCTTCGGGTTTTTCCGCATCCGGCAGATGAAGGGTGTATTGAGAATCCATCTGCGCGAGCTGAGGCCGGACCGCAAGCTTGCGCTGCAGATGATCCGGCTGGGCATTCCGGCCGGTATTCAACAATCCACATTTTCTATCGCCAACCTGCTGGTGCAGAGCCTGATCAACAGCTTTGGGGACGTGATCATGGCGGGCATGAACATCGTCATGCGGGTCGATATGTTTGTAATGATGCCCAACATGACGTTCGGAATCGCCATGACCACCTTCTCCGGCCAGAATGTCGGTGCGCGCAAAATGGACCGTGTGATAAAAGGAGCTGCAGACGGGCTGAAACTGGGCCTTGGGGTGTCGGCTGTGCTCACGGTGCTGATTCTGGTGTTTGGACGCGCGCTGATCCATGTATTTACGAACGATCCCGAGGTGACCGTCGCCGGCGTGCGGGCGATCCGGATCATTGCGGCGGGTTATCTTGGCGTCACGATCAACCAGATTCTCGCCGGTGTGATGCGCGGGGCGGGGGACACGGTGATCCCTATGCTTAATTCATTTGTGACGACCGTACTGGTCCGTCTCCCGCTGGCTTATGCGATCACGCATCTCACCGGCACGCCGGATGGCATTTACATTTCGCTGCTGGGAGCCTGGCTGATCGGTGCGGTTCACATCGTGTGGTACTACCTCAGGGGGAAATGGAAAAACAAGGCCCTCGTGCGGGAACCGGTTGTCGCGCTGCCTGCCGATCCGGAAACCTGACGTCCGCTCGCGCGCAATCGAACGCGTTTAGAGTCGCGCCCGCAGACGGAATCCATACCCCCACACGGTCTCCACAACCAGCCGGGTTCGCGTGATCTTGCGCCGGAGGCGTTTGACCGTGTCGTCCACAACCCGCGTTTCGTCCGCTTTCTCCGAACCCCAGATCCGATCGAGCAATTCTCCTCGACCCACCGGCCGGTTTAGATGGCTCATCAGGCAAAAAAGCACGCCATACTCGTTGGGAGACAAGGTGAGATCTCCGTACCAGGAAGACGCCTTCTGCCGTTTCGGATCGATCTGCACATCCGCGAACACCATCACCTGGTCATCCCGTCGCGCCGCCTTTTCTCGCTCGTCCATCCGTCGGAACACCTCTCGCACGTGCTGTACCAATACGGCCGCATCGAGAGGTTTTGCCACGGTTCCTTTCCTCGGTTTCGCGCTTTCCGGCCAAGCATCCACCGCATCCTCCTCACCGACGAACAGGACGATAGGCAGATCGGACAACGCCTGTATCCGGGCGCAGGCCTCAAACCCGCCCGCTGCTGCGTCCATAATAATCAGTTGAGGCGGGATGCCGTCTACGGCGGAAGACAATAGTTCTTTGACCGACTTGAATACAGAGACCCGATACCCTTCGTGTTTGAGCGCGGCTGCGGCTTTTTTACGCAGATCGGAGTCTCCGGCCGTCAGATAAATCGACCGTTGTGACATATATACTCCTCGTAATGATCAGTTATTTCTCGTATCGGCCTGGCAAACCAACCGGAAGGTGCGGTCACTGTGAATCCGCACCGATGCACTGCCGGTACCGGGAGATCCGCTGCCGGGCGTATTTTTTAGTCCGCTGGACGATACCTCCCGTCCTTCCCGGACGGTGTATCCGGAACGTAAAGGACGGTAGCAGAATGGTGTGTCATTTCTGTCGGATCAGAAATCCAGCATCTCCAGCCAGTCGACTGCGAGACCGCTCCATTTGGCGGTATGCGCGTCAAGCGGCGCGGAAGGGTGCTTCCCGTCGTACAATCCTTCCCCGTGTTTCCCGGTGGGGAACAGGTGTAATTCGAATAAAATGCCGCGGTCCGCGAGCTCCTGCCCCATCCGCAGAATGCCGCGCGGATCATCGTCCAGGTTTTCAAACAGGAAAAAGGGCGGGCAGTCTTCGCGGACGTTTTTCTCCGGCGCGAAGCGCGCGGCTTCCCGCTGCGCCTCCAGGTTGTAGCTTATGCCGCTCTGGGGAAAAGATGCGCGGCAAAAAGAACCGTAACACACCACTGCGGTGTCCGGTCTGCTGGACACCCGCTCGACCGGGTCCGCTGCGTCAGGGTCACCGGCATCATACAGCGTGGCGCACATGCCGGTCAGCATGCCGCCTGCGGAAAAGCCCAGCATGGCAATCCGGTCGGGGCGGACATTCCATTTTGCGGCGTGGGCCCGGGCGAACCGCACCGCCCGTCTGCCGTCTGCCAGCCAGTGCTCCTGGGTGTAGGGATGGACCCGATAGTCCAGGATCGCCGCCTGAAAGCCCGCGTTGTGGAAAAACCGCGCGACATGGTCGGCCTCGTAATCCGATTTGAACATGAAAGCGCCGCCCGCGCAGATGATCACCAGTCCACGTGCGGGTCCTGTGTGTGGTTCGAGAAAATAGAGCGCGGGCTGTCGTTGGTTTGCCGCGGGGTCAAATCCCGGTGCGCCGTCCGGCCACAGGGGGGTCGGGGTCATGGTGTCGAGCATCTCCAGCCAGAGTTCTTCTTTCCAGACTTTACGTTCCAGCAAAAAGCGGAGCCGTTCGTTGTCAGGCACGATGTTCACCTCCAGAAACGAGTCATTATTGGTTAGCATCATACCACTTGAGACTGTAAAAGCTTGCGACTACAGACAATTCGCATATAGTTCCGTCACTTTGCACAAGTCGGGACAGTGCGGAACGATCTGAATGAAATGGATCGTCGTGTACCGGAGGTCCGGTTCGTTCATGTGCTTGCACTCCTGTTCTCATCCGCAGGCTCAGAAGGAATCGACAGCGTTCTCCGCACGGCCTCCTGCCACCCGCGATACAAAACGGAACGGTTTTCCGGAGACAGGGAGGGGCGATAGACCGGTCCGGTCTTACGCAGGCTTGCGATCTCTTCCAGCCCGCTCCACAGCCCGATCGACAGGCCTCCCATGAGACAGGAACCAAAGGCGGACAGCTCCTCGATGCCGGCGCACGCGACCGGGATACCGAGCATATCGGACTGGAACTGCATGAGAAACGTGTCCCGCGTCGGCCCGCCGTCCACCCGCAACTCCCGCAGCGGCTGTCCGCTTACAGTCGCCATCAGATCCACGACATCTTTGATCTGGTAGGCGATCGATTCTTCTGCGGCGCGTACCAGGTGTGCCTTGCGGGTTGAACGGGACATTCCGGTCAAGGAGGCACGCGCGTCCGGATCCCAGTAAGGCGCGCCCAGCCCGGTAAAGGCGGGAACGAGGTACACCCCGCCGGTATCCGGCACGGAAGCGGCCAGGGAGCCGCTTTCGCGCGGATGCCCGATGAGTTCCAGATCGTCTGCCAGCCATTGGAGGGTTGCGCCGGTACAGTTGATATTGCCCTCGAGCACATACTCGACCTTGCCCGCGCGCCCCCATGCCACGCTTGCCACCAGGGAGTCGCCGGGATCGACAGGTTCTTCCCCGGTGTGCATCATGATGGAGGATCCTGTGCCATAGGTCGCCTTGGTCATCCCCGGGGAAAAGCAGTTCTGTCCGAATAGTGCGGCATGCGAATCCCCCATGACCCCCGCGATCGGCAGCCCTGCCAGTTTGTCCTGGAGGGGATTGCCGGAACGGACTACCTTCCCGAACCGTTCATCTGAGCCGAGAACGCGCGGAAGCGCGTCCGGCGGAATGCCGAAGAGATCCAGTATTTCGGGATCCCAAGTCCGTTCTCGAAGGTTGTAGAGCTGGGTCCTGCTCGCATTAGAGCAGTCGGTCGCATGGGTTTCCCCGCCGGTCAGATGCCAGATCAGCCAGCTGTCCAC
>JAAYKS010000233.1 GCA_012522285.1 Clostridiaceae bacterium
AGCCTGTATAAAGAAATCCGGGTGGAGTTTACCCGCGCGGAGGATGCGGAGGCGTTCGACCCTCCCGACTCCGCAGCGGTCCGACGGGAAGACCGGCAGGTTTCGTTCCTGTACAGCGGGCGCGCCGACGACCTGTTGCGGCTGCTCGTCCGGTACGGCATCGAGAACCTCTGGATGGACGAACCCGACCTCGAAAAGGTCTTTCTTCATTTCTATGAGAAGGAGAGTGAATAAGATGCCGGTTTTTTGGCGTGAATTGGCGCGCACCCGGACTTCCCTTCTGGCATGGACGATCAGTATGATCTTGCTGAGCGTGGCCCTGATGGCCCTTTTCCCGACCATCCGGACCCAGGCTGCAGAACTCGACGCGATGTTCGCGAAATACCCTCCGGAGTTTAAGGAGCTGTTCCAGCTGGACCGGCTGAGCATGGCGGACCCCCTCGGGTACTACGCGACCGAGAACCACCTGTTCCTCACCCTGTTTGGCGGAATCTACGCGATGCTGCTGGCGGTCGGCGCGCTCGCGCGGGAAGAAAGCGAGCGGACCAGCGAGTTTTTGCTGACACGCCCGATCGGGCGGGCGCGGGTGGTGACGGAAAAGACGCTCGCCTCTGCTGCCTGTCTTTTTGTGTTCGACCTCCTGATCGGCCTTGCGACTTTTGTGCTGTTCGAAGTAGTGGCCGGCGGGGAGTATGACCGGGGTATCCTGTTTTTGCTGCTCCTGGGCGCTTTTTTACTGCACCTGTTTTTGTGGGGGATCGGGCTGCTGGTGTCGGTGTTTGTGATCAAGGCGCGCGCCTTTTACCCGCTGTCGATCGGGGTGGTGCTCAGTCTGTATTTTCTTGGCATCTGGTCCATGCTGGACGACAAGGCCGAGCCAATCCGCTACCTGACGCCCTTCCGATATGTCGATCCCGCGGACATCATCGAGCAAGGCCGCATCGCGCCTCTCTCCTTCGTTCTGATCGGGGGTGTGGTCGTGGTTTGCATCGCCCTCACCCACTTCTTTTACCGGCGCAAGGACATCGCGGGTTAGTAGACGATCGGTACCCGGGGCTTTGCTCCGGCCGCCGCTCTCGTGTATCCTGCCTATATGGATAAAATGAGTGATACCAGTAAAAAGCTCCCGCCTCTGCGCTCGGTCGCCCTCATCGGGCTGGGCGCAATCGGCATCCTGTTCGGCCGGATGCTCGCGCGGCATGCGGACGAGACCCCGGACGGGTACTCGTTTCGCGTCGTCGCGGATCCGGAGCGGATCGCCCGGTACCGGCGGGACGGGGTTTTATTCAACGGCGAGTTGTGCGATTTTTCCTATGTGACTCCGGACGAAGACACCGGTCCGGCGGATCTCGTTCTGTTTGCGGTCAAAGAGTCCGGTCTGGATGACGCCATTGCGTCGATCCGTCGGCAGGTCGGGCCCTCTACCCTCTTCCTTTCCTTGCTCAACGGGATCTCGAGTGAAGAACGGATCGCGGCGGTTTACGGCGACGAGGGGGTGTTGCCCTGCACCGTGCAAGGGATGGACGCGGTCCGGGAGGGCACCCGGCTGGTGTGCCAGAATCCGGGCTGGCTCGCGTTGGGGGAGCGTCCGGAAAG
>JAAYKS010000234.1 GCA_012522285.1 Clostridiaceae bacterium
ATCCGGTCAGCTCGGTCACCAAAGCCGGGAAGACCGTGTTGAGATCGAGCATCGACGTCGTCAGTCCCAGAAAAAAACCGTGCCAGATGTAGGCAAATGCGATCTGTTTGTCTCCGGTTGTTCCCACGTTCATCCTCAATCCCCTTCTATCCCGTACCGCGGGAGCGCCGTCGATGGCGCACCACCAGGACCACCGCCAACAACAACAGGAGTACCGTCACCAACGGGACCACCACCGCTAGCACCGCCGTCGCGACGCTCCCGGCGGACTCCGCTGTCGATACCGCGGGATTGGCGGTCCCGGCACTGACTGCAGTCACCCCGTAGTGTAAACCGCTGCTGGCGACACCGGTAACCGTCGCAACTCCCCCGCCTGCGATCAGCGCCATCGACCATTGCAGCAGCGGATGGACATCGGTGATGACCGCGGCGGTAGCCAGTACACCGGCCACCACTCCGATGGGAATGCTCGCGGTCTTGAG
Source organism: Clostridiaceae bacterium (assembly GCA_012522285.1). GTDB lineage: Bacteria > Bacillota > Clostridia > Saccharofermentanales > UBA5734 > JAAYKS01. Next base: position 483 of record JAAYKS010000234.1, read on the forward strand.
CAGATTGTCCACATACGGGAAAATATACGCCAGGATCTCGAGCACAGTGGCCACGCCAAAAGCGAGCACCGCCGGCCAGGTTCCGATCCACTGGAATCCCTGCCCGAGGTCCAGATATCCTGACAACCCCGCGATGCCAAGAACGAAAAAGGGAACAAAAACACGGAATCCGCATGTGGCTGCCAAGCCCACGCCGATCAGAATATCGAGTACGATTTCCATGGCTGGAACCTCATGGAGAACCGGAGTCCACACTGGTCACCGGTCGCCCCTCCACCTGGTATGACTATTTTTTCTTAAACAGTCCACCCAGCAGTGAGCCAATGCCGCCCGAACTGTCCGAACCAAGCAGGTTGCCGGTCATGTCCAGCAGTCCGTTGCCCTGCCCCTGCGAGACCAGGTTTCCAAGCATGCCGGACACCCCCGATTCGTCGACGCCCTCTTCTTTTTTCGCTTTGCCGAGCATGCCGATCAGGAGGGGGGCAAACTGCGCGAGCAGCCCGGAGATTTGGGTTGCATCGAGCCCCGTCTGTTTCGCCATCAATTTCTCGACTTTTTTCTCGCCCCCACCCAGGATATGGGTCAGCATTTTGGCACCATCCTTGGTGTCGACGTTCTCCAAAAACCCGTCGATATCTTCCACACCATCGTCCTGGTGTTGTTCGAGCGCTTTGGCCAGGGAGGAGGCACCTTCGGCAGTGCCCGCGTTGCGCTGGAGGGCGGACAGCAACGTCGGCATCGCTTTGGTCGCGACCCGATGCACCTGATCGGGTGTGGCATGGATGGATTTTCCGAGTTTGGAAAGTGTGTCTGGGTCGCTCAACTGTTTGGTCAGACGTTGCAACATGTCCATGGATAACCTCCTGCTCCATGCAAAGCGAATCTACGCTTCCCTGGACGGCCGCTTCACAGACTCTCCGTCCCTGCCGTTGTTACTTCCACAGTTCCATTGTATTCCAAACAGATCGCAACCGGTAAACCATCGGGCCGGATTCATGCGTGTCCGTGCAGTTGTCCGGCATGTAAGCTGATGGCCGCAAAGTGTTCCAGCATCTCCATCCGCGCGAGCGCTTCTCGCACATCCGCACCGACGGTCAATACCCCGTGATTGGCCATCATCAGCGCGTCACACCCCGCGATGTGCCGCTGAGTGGCCGCGGGCAGTTCTTCCAGTGTCAGATAAGGCGCTTCGGGCGTCCATACGCTTCCCACTGGAAATTCCGATGCGGGCAGCACGATCCGGTCCCCGGACGCTCCGGCGAGCGAGAAGGCCGACGCATACCTCGGGTGAGCGCGTACCACCGCCTGTACATCCGATCGAATCCAGTAGACCGCCAGATGCAGCCGCAGTTCGGAAGTGGGCTGCTGGATACCGGAGATCACGTTGCCGGAGAGGTCCACCTTGACAAGATCGGCTTCCGACAAACTGTTTTTGGGCAGCCGGGTCGGGGTGATGAGCACCTCGTCCGCAGAGAGCCGCACACTGATATGGCCGGTGTTAGACACGACAAAGCCGCGCTCCCACAGTCGTCTGCCGGCCTCCACGATATCCCGTCTGATTCTGTTCTCCTGCATCCCGGACACCTCCTTTCCTCTATTACATGGTTCCATTTTACCTTTTTTATGACAAAGCGGGCACATAGACGGTGACCATGGGGGTGTAGAATGGGCATAAACGGCCTCGGCAAGACCGGGCACGAAACTACTATGCGAGGGGGAGAGGTATGGATTCCGTATTCCAACAGGTCGATTGCATCGAACTCTACGTGGACGATCTGGATGCCGGACTAGCATTCTACCGGGATGTCCTTGGGTTGGCACTCCTTTGGCGGTCGGACACCACCCTGGGACTGGGGATGCCGGACGGGTTGGCAGAGGTCGTACTACAGACCGACCGTCCCCGTATGAACGTGGATTTCAAAGTCGCGTCGGTTCCCGACGCGGTGGAGCGGATCCTGAAAGCCGGAGGGGAACTGATACACGGCCCTTTCGACATTCCGATCGGGAGATGCGCTGTGGTTAGGGATCGCTGGCAAAATGAATATGTCATCCTGGATCTGTCCAAAGGGACGTATGTGACCGATGCGGAGGGCCGGGTGACCGGCGTCTCCTGACCGTCGCCGGACCGGGTTTACCAATAGGCTTGCTCTCCGTGCTCCAAAAACAACCGCAGGTTTCGTCCCACTACCGGGCCGGGCGGGAAGTCGTCCAGCATCAGGAGGCGCATGCGTCGGGACAAGTCGGGTTCCGCGTCTTCTGGCCGCAAACCTTCGATCAGGCGCCTGGTCTCATCCGCGTCAAAATAGATCGGGCCGACCACCTGGTTCCGGTGCTCCGCGTTCAGCGGACAATCGGTCTGACAAGCGAGGCAGTCGACCAGGCAGCGGTGCACCGACTGCGGAATCCACGCAGGCCATTCGCCAGGGGACTCGTTGAAAAATGTCAGGCAGCGGTCGGTGTCGATCAGGAACCGGTCGGGGCGGATGGCTCCGGTCGGACAGGCGGCAACGCAGGCACCACAGGACGCACACAACTCGTGTACGCTCACTTCTCTCCAGTTGTCCCCGGCGGGATCGGGGGGCAGATCCGTATAGAAAGCGGACAGAGTGTAGTAGCTTCCCATCCCCTCGACGTAGGTGATGTTGTTGCGTCCGTAGACAGATAGTCCGCTCCGCACGGCAAGCCGTTTGAGCGGCAGACGCCCGGCGGATTCCAACTGGTATCCCGCCGGAGAGAGCAAATCCTCCAGCCATCGGACCGCCAGAATGTTTGGCGGCTCACCGGTACCGGTTTCATCCGAACGGCAGATGCAGAACACCCGCCTCTTTTTCCCCTCCCATTCGAATTCCACTTTCGCACAGGCAGGGGTCGGTGTGGCGACTACCAGCACCTGGCGGGCTTCAAAAGCCGAAGGCAGGTCGAACTGGTATATACCGCTAAGGATATATTGTTGGAATCCGTTGAGTTCATCCGAGGATGCCAGCCGGTTGAGATCCTCCCGCAGCGCCTCCAACCGTTCGACCGACACCGCCCGCAGCCGGCATCCCTCCCGGCGGAAGCGTTCTTCCAACACCCGGATCACGGGTTCTCCTGCTCCGCGATGGTCGCGGCCTCGACAAATCCCTGTGCGGCGAGCCAGGCAGTCAGGTCTTCCCGGAAATTTTCAACTGGGATGATCGTGTCCATTTTGGTCTTCACGGAAAAATGTCCAGCCACCGTTCCGCCCCGTTTTTCGATCCGCTTGACCAGTCCGTCGAGGAAGGGCTGCGGCACATGGTCATCGGCCTTGGTGATAAACAGCCAGACCTTCTTGCCGGAAAGCTCCGCCTGCCGGATGAAATGCAGAACCGCGGGCGGCGCGTGACCAGCCCAGATCTGCACGCCCAGCAGGATTTGATCGTATTCCGCCATTGAAAAATCCATCGGGCGGATGGCGCCGCCGATCCCAAAGAAGCCGGCCATGGCGGCACCGGCGTAAGCACCGGGCTTTCGTGTCTTTTTCTCTTCGATCGCCCGCAGCGTAAATCCGGTCTGTGCCTGGATTTCCCGCGCCACTGTAGCCGTGTTTCCGACCCAGGAATAGTACACGATCAGTGTCTTGCCCATGGTTTGCTCCTTTCGGCATGGGGCGGACTTTCCACCCCGGTTGTACTGGCGGTGATCCCTCTAAACGTCGGGTTTGCGGACCATATGACGTAGTTTTTGTGTCAGCGCGCGACGGACCTCCCCGTTGGCGACCGGATCCCGGTTTTCCGCCCACCGAGCTTCGAGCGCGACGATCTCCCGGTGTTCCTCCGCCGAGATCTTCCCCCGTTTTTGTTCGTCGGTCAACCACTGGCTAAACGAACCGATCCACTCGTCTTCGCACCCCACGTCTTCCGGACAGCGCTCCAATTTGTCGAAATCCATCCGGTTGTAGTAGAGCCGCATCGCGGACGTTTCGGGGGTGTCACCCTTGGCAATCTTCACCTCAAACACCGGATCGATGCCCAGCACACCCATCCCCTGGAACTCGGTCTTGTCCCGCGCCACAAAGTCCGACTGCACCGAGACTCCCAGAATCTCACAGGTGTAGAGGGTCCAGCGGCTACCGACCTTGAGAGAGTGGATGACCCGGCACTCCATGTTGACCGGACATTCCGCGATGCCGGGAGTCGCTATCTTTTTGGAGGGCAACGGGGTGAGGCCCGCCACATCCATTTCGTCGATCCCCTTGGGGATCGGCATGCCGGCGATCCAGCTTTCACGGACGAGGTCGTGCCCATAGTAGCTGATCACGCACTCGGGATTCTCCTTGAGATTCATGTATCCCTGCTTGACACCGTCGCGGTAGGCGCCGTCCCAATCTTCTACAAACAGGTTGGATAGGCAGAACACGTAATACCAGGGGGGTGCGAAACTGGTACCCATTGTAACCGGTGTGACGTTCACATTGCCCTTTATGTCTACGGTGGTGACAAAATAAGAGACCTGGGGCGGTTGTACGAACCGGTGGTTGATATCGCAGTGTTTTTCGCCCTCGAGATCGTAGAAAGTAAAATCCATGTCGCTCTCCTTCTGTTGACGCCCGCAGCTCTGTATAAGCTTGCCTGCACCTGGTG
>JAAYKS010000235.1 GCA_012522285.1 Clostridiaceae bacterium
ACGAAGGGCTGGCCTCCGACCGGGTACAGGCCGAATCCGCCTATGCGGGGGTGGTACAGAATCTACTGGGACGTATCGTCCTGGTCGACACGCTCGACCATGCACTCGCGATGGCGCGTGTGTTTGGCTACACCTTCCGGATCATCACGCTGGAAGGGGAGGTCCTGATTCCAGGCGGTTCCATCACTGGTGGCACCTCACGCAACCGGACCTCCGGTTTGCTGGGAAGGGCCCGTGAAATCGAAAAACTGCAAAAGGAAGTCGGAGACACCGCCGAAAAGATAGCGGAACTCGAACAGTCAAGCGCGAAGACCGAAAGCGACATGCTGGAAATCGGACGGCTGCACGCGGCAGCCGGGAAAACGCTGGGAGACCTCACACACGAGCGGGTCCGGGAGGACGCGCGCCACCATGCGTTGCAGCAGGATTCCGATCGCCTCTCCGGTCGCATCGCCATGTTGAAGGCCGAAGGGGAGCAACTGGACGCACAGCGCGCGTCGGTCCTCGCGGACGCCGCGGCACTGGAAAAGGACGCGACGGATGTGGAAACCCGCATCCAGGCGATCCGCGCGGAGATTTCGCAAGGCGAAACCCGCAATCGGGAAGAGCAGGCAAAGCTGAACGATCTGCGCGATCAGGTATCCGCACTCCGGCTTTCCGTGCAGTCGATCATCGAGTCGATCGCCGCCGCGGAAGAGATGCGGCAGCGGATCGCGGGGGAAAAAGCGGCGTTGGAGTCCGGGTTGCGCCGCAGCGAACAGGATACCGTGCGTGGACGACAGGAAATCGAACGTCTGGAACAGGATGTGAACACCCGGTCCGTGCGGATCCGGGCGATTCAAGAGGAGAACGAGGCGGTACAAGCCGATGCCCGTACCCTGGCGGAACGGCGCGAGGCACTGGAACGCGAGCAAGCGGACTTTATGGATCGCCTCGATCAGGCCAACGCCGAAATCGGCCGGCTTCAAATCGAAATCGGCCGTGCGGAAGCGCGCAAGGGAAGAATCGAGTCGACCCTGGACGACAACCGCAACCGGTTGTGGGAAGAATACGAGTTGACTTACGACAACGCGGGCACATGGGCGCGCGAAGTCGCGTATCCCGGCGCGGTGCAGCGCGAAGTGGCCGATCTGAAACGTGCGATGAAAGAACTGGGCGACGTAAACATCGCTTCCATCGAGGAATACACACGAGTCGGCGAACGGCACGATTTCATGCAAAAGCAGCGCGACGACATCGAAGAAGCCCGCAAAAAGCTGGAGAAGGGCATCACCGAAATCACCAAGGAGATGCAGACGCTCTTTTTGGACCATTTCAAAATCATCAACGAGAATTTCGGCATCGTATTCGCGGATCTGTTCGGCGGAGGTACTGCCGAAGTCATCCTGGAAGATGAAACCGATGTGCTGGACTGCGGCATCGAAATCCGGGCGCAGCCTCCGGGCAAACGACTCCAGAACCTGATGCCGCTGTCCGGCGGCGAACGCAGTCTGACCGCGATCGCTCTTTTGTTCGCGATCCTCCGGCTCCGGCCCACGCCGTTTTGTGTGCTGGACGAAATCGAGTCCGCGCTGGACGATGCGAATATTTACATGTTTACGGACTATGTGCGCAAATACCAGGAAGAGTCGCAGTTTATCCTCGTCACGCACCGCAAAGGCACGATGGAGTCGGCCGAGACCATTTATGGGGTCACCATGCAGGAGCGCGGGATTTCCAAGGTACTGTCGATGAAACTGGGAGAATGACAGGAGACAAATCATGAATCTGCTGGAACGCTTTCGGACGGGGATGAAAAAGACCCGCGACTTTGTATCTGCCGGCTTTACCCGGATCGCCGCCTCGATGGGCCGGTTCGACGACGAGATGCTGGACGATCTCGAGGCACTGCTCGTGCAGGCGGACTGTGGCGCGACCTGCGCGGCGGAGCTGCTCGAAAAGGTGCGGGACAACATACGGGACACCGGAGACGCGTCTGCCGAAGCAGTGGCCGGAACCCTTCACGCGGAGATGATGTCCATCCTGGGAGAAGCGCGTTCCCTCCAAATCAAACGGGGCACACTGAACATCCTCCTGATGGTCGGCGTCAACGGGACCGGGAAAACCACGACGGCGGGCAAACTCTGCCAGCGGTTTCAAAACGAAGGACTGAAGTGTGTGCTGTCCGCGGCGGATACCTTCCGCGCGGCCGCCATCGAACAGCTCCAGGTGTGGGGCCAGCGGACCGGGACGCCGGTCATCAGCCACGCGGAAGGGTCCGATCCCGCTGCCGTGGTCTTTGACTCAATCCACGCCGCACTGGCGAGAAAAGCGGATGTGCTGATCGTCGACACCGCCGGAAGGCTGCACAACAAACAGAACCTGATGGACGAACTCTCCAAGATTCGGCGCATCATCGCCCGGGAAGCTCCCGACGCGGTCTGCACCACCTTGCTGGTGATCGATGCCACCACCGGCCAAAACGCAGTGCTGCAGGCGCGGGCCTTTACCGAGGCGGCACATGTGGACGGGATCGCGATCACCAAGCTGGACGGAAACGCCAAAGGGGGCGTCGCCCTCGCGGTGGCGCATGAAACACGGGTGCCGATTCTTCTGTCCGGACTGGGGGAACAGGTGGACGATCTCGTCGACTTCGACCCGGACGCGTTTGTCCGCACCCTCCTGCCCGAAGAAGGGGAAGGGCTGTAAAGGGGAAACACTTGACAGCTCTGGCCCGATCTTGTATTCTTCCGATGTGGAAAAAACACTGGCCGACATGGATTCTCATACCCGCATGTGCATGCTGCTCGATTTTTACGGTCAGATGCTGTCCGATCGCGCGCGGGAGACGCTTGAACTCTATTTTGCCGAAGACATGAGTCTGTCCGAGATCGCGGACGATACCGGCGTCAGCCGGCAGGCGGTCCACGAGCGCGTCCGTCGTGCGCAGTCCACACTCGAAGCACTGGAAG
>JAAYKS010000236.1 GCA_012522285.1 Clostridiaceae bacterium
CTTCCCATCTTCAAAAACCGTAATATCCTTAACTACCTTAAGCATAAGCTCTGTATCAAAAACCCTTACCTGCCCAATATCCGCAAACTGCACCGTCCTATATTGCTTCAGCGGATTGCCGAATTCCGCAAGCCGTTCCCACTTCTTTTTCATCTCCACCCTATTGTCAATCATAGAGTTCCAGGCTTTTATGAACACCTGTTCAAGAACTTCTTCATCAATATGTCGGTTGGTACACCCCATAACGCCTTTGGCTTTGTACCGTTCCTGGCACTGCCATATTTTCCGGTACTCATCTCCTGTCTTCCACCCTTTTCTTGCATAAGCCTGATTGCACGAACCGCAGATTACCTTTCCGGCAAAGGGGTTTGTCTCAGGTGATTTGGAATAAGACTTTAAGCCGTGTTCTTCCATATACTTGTTCCTGCGTTCCTGCTCGAGCTGCACTGCTTCCCAAACAAGCGGATCGATAATCGCTTCATGGTTTTCTTCAATATGGAACTGCTGCATATGCCCTTGGTTCTTAACCCGTTTCTTGTTAAGGAAATCCACCGTGTAGCTTTTCTGCAGAATGGCATCGCCCTTATACTTCTCATTACAAAAGACAACGGTGAGCAACGATTTTCAACAAGCGCCTTAAAAGCCCGTAAACACGGCACTTTATCGGATTTATCCGCTCTGGTAAGAGTGGGTTTTTCGGCTTTTGGTGTTTAATTGGTGCTTGAATCTATGAAACGCCGTTCAACGGAACGCTACGGCAAACAACAAACCCCGGCCGATGGAATGAGTTCTGCTCACCTCATCAGCTGGGGTCAATTTTTGTACAGCACACACTTTTTGTCGGCCTGCCGTCTGGCAATCCTACGCCCGAGTTCACAAATACCGCTTGCAATTTAGGCTCAAACGAGTGATATATACAGTACCGAAAAATGCGGCAATAAAACTCAGGAGGACAAGGATTATGGAACTACATTTCAACGTAACAGGCGAGCGGCGCAAAGCCCTTGTTCAAGTAATCAGCGAGATAACAGGCAAGCTCGCTGTGTATGCGTCGGGGGCGGGCAGAAGCTATGCCATCGGGGAACTGATGGTGGATAAAGACGGTGTTCTGGATTATAGCCGCCACGATGGATTTGTCCATCCACTCGTCACTGCACTTGCCGAGCGAGGGTTCCCCTGTGAGCCGCAGGACGGCGTTTCGCCGAAAGCCGGGGAACAACCCGTCCTCTGCATCGCAATGCCGCTGGAGGGCTTCACGGAGGCGACGCTTGCCAATTTGGAACGGCTGGTCGCAAGCAAGGCGGGGCTTATCAAAAAGGCGGTCGGTGCAGAAGCTCTGCCGATAGAGAGGACGGAAAACACGCTCCGCTTCGCGTGGTTCAGCACGGACGCTTTACCGGAAGAGATTCAGGCATACACGGTTTTCATTTCGCCGCTCTGCGCCACAGCAAAAGCCCAGAAACGCGTCACTGCGGTTGAGGGCGTCGCGGAAAATGAGAAATACGCTTTCCGTTGTTTCCTGTTGAAACTGGGCATTATTGGGGACGAGTACAAGGAGGCACGGAAGGCGCTGTTGGCGGGGCTGGCGGGGGATTCAGCGTGGGGAACGAAAGCACCCAGCTGAGAAATCTTGTTTTTATATGCACAAGTCCCTATACTCCCATGATTAGTAAAGGCGTGACCAAGCGGCAACCCGGCCAACAGGCCGTACCCGCTTATCCCGGGCCGTCAGGCGACTCTTCCCGGCGCTTGCTTAAGATCAGGTTGATCTTTTTTCTGCGTATTAGGTAGACAATTAGCATGATGACAGGGATTACAATTGTGATGGGCAGTATGATAAACGGGAAAACTTGATCCGAGCGCAACATCTCAACGGTGCTGGACTTGTCCATGACCGGCAGCAGGCATGCGATGAAAGCCACTGCTGAGACAGGTATCACGAAGTATTTGTGCGTCTTTGCCTTGAAGAGCCCCGAGAGGATATAGCTGGCCATGTAGTTGTACAGAGACAGCTTGAGCAGTGCGACGGGAAACCAAGCCATGAGATTGACGGACTGTACTCTCTCCAAAAAGTCAAAGGCCTCGATCTGTCTGGAAAGCGTAAAATACGGACTCCATGCGTGCTTGGCATATTCCACCCCCAATACCGTGACAGTCGGTAACAGGATCAGAAAGAAGCAAGCTCCGAACGTCAGCAGACCCGTGGCGAAGGTCTTGTTGATGCTGCTTTTCTGCATCAGATAGTAGGAGAACACCCAGAATATCAATATCTCGGAATACCAGGCGGCCGTCAAAAAAGCGCCCGCGTTGATTTGCAAAAAAGTCGATTCGGCAAGCACCGGCTGGAATACGGTAAAGTCCATGTCCGACAGGCTGAATATGAAAAACAGCACGACGCTCAATAATGCAAGGGGGACGATGAAGGTGGCCATCCTGCCAATGACACCCGCCCCCTTAAACGCCGTGAACGACACCGGGACGACCATAAAGACGAGCAGTGCCCAGGTTGGCGTGTCCGGGAAGATGTAGAGGGTGATGAACATCGCCGTAATCAGCATACAGGCCGTATAGCAGAATACGCAAAACAGCGCGACTGGCAGCAGCGCAACCTTCCCAAATATCTTGCCCAGTGTGAGCTCGGTCATCTCGTTGACGTTCATCCCGCGGAATTTATTGATGAAAAACAGCAGCGGCAGATTGAGTACCAGTATATATACAAAGGTCGCCAGAAGCACGACCCAAACGTCCTGATTGGCCGGTGGTGCGTTGAGAATGGGCATGAACGTAAACGGGTACATCATTGCGCTTCCCGCCGACATCAAAACAAGCTGCATCGCCGTAATTACGGGCTTTTTCTGCATTAGTCAATCCTCCAGTGCCAGTGGCTCTTTGATTTGTCCTGTCCGAGTGACGGATGACTCAACGGCAACCTCAACGGTCGCGTCGGCAAAATGGTCGTCCCAGTTTTCTTTGAACTCCGGCCATCTGTCCGGATGTTGGATATTCACCTGCCGCCCAAACCCGAAGATGTCGCTTCGAAATTCTGTCTGCGCCTTGCGGATGGCCGCTTCCACTTCGCTTTGCATCAGCTCGTTGAACCGCGCTTCGACCGTTTTGAGCGGCTCTGCTTTGCTGACATCGAGGTTTCCGCTTTCTTCGACGACATGCAATTTTGCTTTGATATTCACCCGGACGATGATTCGGTCGTCTTCCAGAAAGGTTTTGAGGTCGGCTTTTGAACTGTCAATTTTCATGACTGTTTGCCTGTCTCCCGAGTGCACCGAGATATAGGATGCGTCCACCGTGTTGACAACGATGTTGTAAGCCCTTGCCTCGATGCCGTTCATATAACCCACAAGCCTGTTGTCTTTGAACGCCGCAAGCCCTTCGTACAGGATGATCTGCGGGGCATCGTCATCCCCCCCGCCGCCCGAGACGGTGTTTCCAGAGGATTTATTTCCCCCCTCGGCAAGCTCTGCCACGCCCATCACGGGCTGCTTACCCTCCAGATAACAATCCTTGATAAAATCGAGGGTGGTGACGCTCACGGATTTGGACGTTCGACGCATTTGCTCATTTGCAAGGTCCTCAAGATAGTCGCCCATCAGGTCGGACAAACCGACGGCGCTGAAATGGATGTCTTCGGGCACCGCGTCTTTGATGACGATCATCAGCGACGTTTCGTCCATAAACCGAGCCCGGGCAACGAACTCCAACATGGACAGCATTTCTTTTTGGGCGAAACGTTCCGTGAAAAGTCGCACCTTATTGTGTCCGCCGAATATGTTCTTCTCCGTGCTGCGCATGATGCTGCCGATCGCTTCCCGGAAGGAATCCCCCTCTCCGGAAGCGATGGTGTACGGGCTTTTTTCATTTCCGCCGCCACCCCCACCCCCGGTGCCGCCGGACGAAGTCGGATTCACGATCTCGTACACCACACAGTATTGCCCGTTGTCCCGTATATCGTAGAGTGCGCTGTTCACCTCGGCCAGCTTTTGGGGTTCTACCCGGTCCCAGCACCCCGTGGATGTAACCAACATCATTATCAGCAATATCACGCAAAGCCGTCTTTTCAACACTGCTTCCTCCTCACGATTCGCCTTGTTTTCGGACATTGTCCTTAGCTATGGATTCCGGTCTGTGCTTCAGCGACCAAAGGGGAAATCGCACTAAAGTATCCTTGAGTTCATTCTTTGAAAACGAAGAGAGGATGGGTATGCCAAAGGTCTCCGTGGATATCAGCTGCGTCATCATAATAAAAATGCCCGTGCCGATACCGACCAGACCCATGACAGAACCCAAAAGCCAGAAAAACACCCGATATACCACCATGAACTCGAGAAGGTTGGGCGTCATGAAACCGGCCACGGCGGTCAGCGCGATGACGATGACCATCGGCTCACCGATGATGCCGGCACTCACCGCCGCCTCGCCGATGATCAGTGATCCCACGATGGTGATGGCGGACGGATGCCGTGCGACCCTTGGCCGGATGCTATGCGATTCATGGACGGATCACGTGCGAATAC
>JAAYKS010000237.1 GCA_012522285.1 Clostridiaceae bacterium
GCGACCGCACAGAGATGTCCCCCGATCCGGGCGGTTCCGCAGACAACCGCTTCCTCGAGTCCGGTCTCACGCTGCAGTTTGGCAAGTTTCTCCTCATATCCCGGAAACCCAAGCGGATTCCCGCCGGTCATGCCGACCGGCCATACCTCCAGCGATTCCGGATCACAGACCAGATCCAGCCGCTCCCGCGCGCCGATCCGGAAATGGTGCGCGCATTTGGTGCAGACGTGCGCAGCGCGTTCGAAATCCTCACGCGCCATGACACCGCCGCATTCCGGGCAGCGAATCCACAGATCGTCCGGCACGGGCGTCCGATAGTCAAACGGCCCTTCGGTCCGATTCCGCCCTGTTTCGGGCAGATCCCGCTCCATCCGGTCTCTCATCTGCCGCAGCACATGAACTACCATAATTTATGTCCCCCTTTGGTTCAGGACTGTTCCAGGAGCGATGCCCCGTGGCGTCCGATAAAGCCGATGTCGTATGTTCCCGCAGCAAAATCGGGATTGCGCAGAATCGCCAGCTGATACTCGATGTTGGTCTGGATCCCTTCGACCAGAAACTCGGTGAGCGCCCGCCGCATGCGCTGGATCGCCTGTGGACGATCCGGTGCGTACGCGATGACTTTGGCGATCATGGAATCGTAATAAGGCGGGATCACATACCCGTGGTACATGGCACTGTCGACGCGGATCCCGGCTCCGCCCGGAATGTGCAGCGACGTGATGGTTCCGGGGCTCGGGCGGAAATCCGCCGCGGGAGACTCCGCGAGAATACGGCATTCGATCGCGTGTCCCGAGAATCGGATGTCTTCCTGCCGCCAGGAGAGCGGTTCCCCCGCTGCGATCCGGATCTGCTCGCAGATCAGATTGGTTCCCGTCACCGCTTCGGTCACGGGATGTTCAACCTGGATGCGGGTATTCATTTCCATAAAATAGTACGATCCGCTGCCGTCCACGAGAAATTCGACGGTGCCGGCACCTACATAGCCGACGCTGCGGGCCAGACGGACCGCGTCTTCGCCCATGCGCGCGACCAGGTCCCGTCCGGCAAACGGCGAACCCGCTTCCTCGACCAGTTTCTGATTTCTGCGCTGGATCGAACACTCCCGTTCTCCCAGATGCACCACCTGGCCGTGCGTGTCCGCCATCACCTGGATTTCGATGTGATGCGGATTTTCCATAAAACGTTCCAGATAGACGCGGTCGTCCCCGAACCCTGCCAGCGCCTCGGCTTGGGCGTTCTGGAATGCAGCCTGCAAAGAAGCCACATCCCGGGCCATCCGCATGCCCTTTCCCCCGCCTCCCGCAGACGCCTTCACCATGACCGGATATCCGATCCTGCCGGCTTCTCGCTGCGCATCGGCCAGCGTCGCCACGACACCCGCGCTACCCGGTACGACCGGCACGCCGGCCTGGGTTGCGGTTTCGCGGGCCGTGGCTTTGTCCCCCATCCGTTCCATGGCGGTATCCGGCGGACTGATGAACGTGATACCACATTTTTTGCACAATCTGGCAAAGGACGGGTTTTCCGACAGGAAACCGTACCCCGGATGGATCGCCTGTGCCCCGGTCATCAACGCCGCGGTCAGGACCGCCTGCATATTGAGATAGCTGTCGCGCGAAGACGCGGGGCCGATGCAGACACACTCGTCTGCCATTTGCGCATGCAGCGCGTCCCGGTCCGCTTCGGAGCACACCGCGACGGTCCGGATGCCCATGTCCCGGGCCGCCCGGATCACCGTGACCGCGATTTCTCCGCGGTTTGCCACCAGTATTTTGTCAAACATGTTGTCCCTCAATCGATTGCAAATGTCAGATGGGCGGTTGCTGCGACTGCCGAGCCCACCATCGCGCGACCTTCCCCAAATCCGATCTTGCCCCGGATCGCCGTGATGACGACATGCAGATCCAGCACATCTCCGGGCAGCACTTTCCGCTTGAAGCGCACTTTGTCCATCCCGCCAAAATAAGCGGTTCTTCCCCGGAAAGCCTCTTTGCCGAGCGCCAGCACCGCCCCGGCCTGCGCGAGCGCTTCGATGATCAAAACCCCCGGCATGACCGGATTGCCGGGAAAATGTCCCCGGAAAAAATCTTCCCGCCCAGTCAGGGTTTTGCGGGCGTGGATCGTGTCGTCGTTGAGTTCCAGTACTTCGTCCAGCA
>JAAYKS010000238.1 GCA_012522285.1 Clostridiaceae bacterium
CGTCCGGCCGCCGCAATTTGCGGGTGTGCATGTCCACCAGCACCCAGGAACTGGTGGCGCCGCCGATCCGCACACGCCGGTTGCCGTCGCCTGACGGAAGCCAAAAAGTAAAATCGCGCAGAAACAACAGCCGCTCCAGGCCTCTGGGCCAGGTCTCCACATACAGCTCATCCCGCCAGGTCGGAAAATCTTCCATCCGGATCGAGACGCGAAGCAGTACCCAGCGCACGCCCAGCGGATCCAGTACGTCGGGTCCCCAACCGCACGTCTCCGCATTGCTCAATGCGGATTCCTGCATCAGGGAGAAAAGGGCAGACAACTGCAGCCGGTCCGCCCAGTCGGTGTCCGTCCCGCGGATGGAATACTGTGCGCCTTCGACAGAAAATGCCATCTCTTATTCGTTCTCCCCGTTCGCGGCGCGGTTGCGGGATTCCGTTTCCGCCAGAGACCGCCGGCCGAGGGTCAACAGCACGAATGCAATCGCAAAAAAAGCGGCGATGCTCAGAATACCGAGGGAAGAGCGCCCGGTTGCCTGCGCCATCAATCCATACAGCAACGGTCCGAGCACCGCGGCGTACTTCCCGAATATATCGAAGAAGCCGAAGTATTCACTGGAGCGCTCCGGTGGAACCAATTTCCCAAAATAGGAGCGGGACAACGCCTGGATTCCCCCCTGGACCGTACCGACCATCACGGCCAGCACCCAGAACAGCGTTCCCGCGCGACGGACCGCCTCCGCCATTTCCTCCGCTGACGCACTTTCCACCATGCGTCCCATCAGGAAGCCAAGCAGACAGATCGCGACATAGGTCAGGATCGCAACGAGGATCACACGGATCGATCCGACTTTTGCGGCAATCCGACCGAAAAGAATCGAGCAGGGCACTGCCACGATTTGCGTCACCAGCAGCGCGAGGATCATCCCGGTGCTGTCCAGCCCCAGGGTGCTCCCATAGGCGGTCGCCATGTGAATGACGGTGTTGACCCCATCAATGTAAAAGAAATAAGCGATCATGAATACGACCATGCCGTGGTCGCGCAGGATCGCGCGTGCGGTGCCGGAGAGATTCCGCAAGGTGTTGCGCACCAGTTCGGTACGGGGCGTCTCGACAAAATGCACCTGTTTGACATTGCGGAGCATCGGGATGCTGAAGACAGCCCACCAGACCACGGTGAGCAGCACACTGGCCTTGACCGCCATCGGATTGTCCATGCCCATGATCAGCAGGATGCCAATCGAGAGAATGAACGGGATGGTACTGCCACCGATGTACCCCATCGCATATCCCCAGGCGGAGACGCGGTCCATCCGGTTCCGTGTGGTCACATCGGTCAAAAAGGAATCATAAAACAGGCAGGAACCTGTAAATCCGATATAAGCCACCACATACCCTGCAAGCATCATCCGCCAGTTGTCGGTCAGCGCCATCGTCAGGGTGAAGACCAGCCCCAGTGCCAAAAAGAAACCGAACAGCTTCTTCTTCATCCCGCGGTAGTCGCCGACCGCTCCCAGAAAGGGCGCCGCCAGCGCAACCGCAGCCGTAGCGGCCGAAGTGCCATACCCCCAGTACACGTCTCCCGGGACCCCTGCCGCACCGGCTACCGATGAAAAATAGATGGGAAAAATGGCCGCCATGATATTGGTGGCAAACACCGAATTGGCCCAATCGTAGGTAATCCAGCTCTTTTCGAGCGAGGTAAAGCGGTTGACTTTCATGCCCATGGGGGTGCTCCTCCGTCCGATTCGGTCAGCCGTGCAAAGCCGGATTGTATTTGATCCGGGAAGGATTGTACCTCTTCAGACTCGCAAGCATCCGGCTGTCCGGATCGAAAACGACCATCAGACGGGCGGACTTGTAATTGGCGATAAAGAACCAGCTGCTGTCGGCGCCGGGAACCGCGGAGCAGTCGACCACCTTGATGCGACCGGCTTTGCGCTCCTGCGGCAATCGCGCCGCGGCCTCCCGGAATTCGTCGCTGTCCAGCCGGCCCATGATTTCAAAATCCTTGGAACGTCCCGAAAACAAGCGCTTCCGCTTGCGACGGTGTACGATGGTGTCGATGTCGATCTCCCCGTTGGTCACGATATACTCAAACTCCACATCCATCGAGGTGATGGCCCACCAGACGCCGTACAACGTCGCGGCCAGTGTGATGGGAACCAGAAACGAGATCGTCGGAATCGCCAGCAACAGCCAGACCAGGGTGATCATCACAAGGACCGCCGTGAGGATCAGGGAAACCATCTTAATGTAGTATGACGCGTCCTTTTTTCGGTGTACGATCCGCTCCATGAAAATATCGTCCATCATATGCAATCCCTCCTTGTCTCACGCACAGGACCCGGCCGCCATGCCTGCGAGCGGCCTTAAGAGCATCAGGATCCGAAATACGCGAGAGCGTTGCCGTAGCAGATGTCGCGGACCATGTGTCCGAGCAGCTCCATATCGGCCGGGGCTTCCCCGCTGTCAACCCACCCTCCGATCAGATCGCACAGGATCCGGCGGAAATACTCGTGCCTCGTATAGGAAAGAAAACTGCGGGAATCTGTGAGCATCCCGACAAAGGTCGACAACAGCCCGCAACTCGCGAGCGCGGTCATCTGTCGGACCATTCCTTCTTTTTGATCGTTGAACCACCAGGCGGAGCCCATTTGCATCTTGCCCCGTACCTCCCCCTGGAAGCACCCGATTATCGTCGCGACGGCGTAATTGTCTCGCGGATTGTTGTTGAACAACATGGTCTTGGGCAAGCTGTCGCTTTCGTCCAGCACTCCGAGCAGCCTCGACAACCCGGCCATGTAGACACCGTCCGCGATCGTATCGAACCCGGTGTCCGGACCGACCGCGCGGAACATCCGCAGGTTGTTGTCCCGGAGCGTTCCGACGTGCAGCATCATGACCCACCCGCGTTTGGCGTACTCGCGGCCGAGGAACACCAGCATACGGGTCTTGAACATTCTGGCTTCCGACTCGGTCAGCCTGGCCTTGCCGTCTCCCTGGATCACTTTGCGGAACACGGCATCCGCATCCGCGTCTTCACACTCTTCGTATTCCACGGTCTCGAGCCCATGGTCGGCAGCGCGGCATTTTTCAGCATGGAAGAAATCGATGCGTTGCCGGACCGCGTTCATAAAGCCTTGGAAAGAGTCGGCGGCACCGGGAGTCAGGATGGCCAAGCGCCTGACCCAGGGCAGGAAGGTGGACTTGTCGATCTGGATCGCCTTGTCCGGACGGAAAGACGGGCGCACAACGGTCGAAAAACCGGGCATCTCCCCGTCCCGCTGGCGCCTGGCGATTTCGATATGGTGCTCCAGGGTGTCCAGCGGATCGTCGGTGGTCGTCACATATCGGACATTGGAACGGGCGATCAACGCCTGGGCCCGGTAATCGTCCCGGGAGAGCAGCTGGTTGCATTTGTCCCAAATGGCCGGAGCCGTCTGCGGGTTGAGAAGCTGCTCGATGCCAAAAAAGCGGGACAGTTCTAGATGCGTCCAGTGGTAGAGCGGATTGCCGATCATCTGGGGAACGACCTCCGCCCATTTCATAAACTTGTCTTTCGGGTCCGCGTCCCCGGTGATGAAGCGTTCGGGTACACCTGCGGCACGCATCGCGCGCCATTTATAGTGGTCTCCGCCCAGCCACACATCGGTGATGTTGTCATACCGCTTGTTGGCGGCGATCTCGGCGGGACTCAGGTGGCAGTGAAAGTCGTATATCGGCATGTCCGCCGCGTATTCGTGGTAAAGCTTCCTTGCGGTCGCTCCCCCCAGCAGAAAGTCGTCGTGGATGAACGGCATGATTGGTTCCCTCCTCTTGAATGGTCAATAAAGAATATACCACTTTTTGCCTTCCCGCCGCCGATCACCGAAAGGGGGCCGCTCCGTCTAAACGAAGCGGCCCCCTTTAAAGTGATGGTTGGATCAACGGTTGCGGCCGTTTAGTACATCCCGCCGCCACCGCCCGCCGGCATCGGCGGCTCGGGCTCGGGGATGTCCGCGACGACGGCTTCCGTGGTCAACAGCATGGCGGCAACGGATGCCGCATTCTGCAGAGCGGAACGGGTGACTTTGGCCGGATCGACGATACCGGCTTCGGTCATGTCGACATAAGCTTCCTTGAGCACGTCGAAACCCTGTCCAATAGGACTGTTCTTGACTTTCTCCACGATGACACTGCCATCCAGACCGGCGTTGGTGGCGATCTGACGGATGGGTTCCTCCAGCGCCTTGATGACGATCTGGACACCTGTCTTGACATCGCCGACGCTGGTCGCGAGCAGTTTTCTCACATCCTCGATCACGTTGACAAACGCGGTGCCGCCGCCGGCCACGATGCCCTCTTCGACGGCTGCTTTGGTCGCCGCGAGCGCGTCTTCGATGCGCAGTTTCTTTTCTTTCATTTCGGTCTCGGTCGCAGCGCCGACTTTGATCACGGCCACACCGCCGGACAACTTGGCCAGACGCTCCTGCAGTTTTTCACGATCGAAATCGGACGTTGTCTCTTCGATTTGCGCGCGGATGCTGGCAATACGACCTTTGATGTCCGCGTCGTCCCCTGCGCCGTCGACGATGATGGTGTTCTCTTTCTGGATCTTGATCTGGCGTGCGCGACCCAGCTGCTCCAGCGTGGTCTCTTTGATATCCAGGCCGAGCTCTTCGGTAATCACGGTGCCACCGGTCAGTGCGGCGATGTCCTGCAGCATGGCTTTGCGGCGATCGCCGAA
>JAAYKS010000239.1 GCA_012522285.1 Clostridiaceae bacterium
CTCCTTTGAGCAGGGGGAGTACAATTCGTTTCATTTCTCCGAGGAAATCCTGAGCACCGCCCGGCATAAAAAGTCCATCCGCGTGAGCGACCGCGCGACTCTGTTCAATTTGCTGGTCGGTCTGGATGGTTTCACGGTGTCGACCGGGGTGCTGAGCCCTGCGCTCAATGGGGATCGGATCGTTTCGATCCCCCTCCGGTCGGAGGAACAGATCCATGTCGTGTGGATTGCCCAGCGGCAAGCAAGGCTCAGCCGGCAAGCGGAAGCGTACGTCTCGGAACTGCGAGATGTGATCCGCGAAAACGGATACGAGCCGGAAGAGCTATAGTTTTTTTCTATCGATATCGACTCATTATTCGGATTACCTGATGACCTCCCTCCCGTGCTATCTTGACGATATCAAAGCAAAAGGCAAGGGAGGGTTTTCATATGGCACACGAAAAAGCCGTGATCACAAACCGGGAGCGGGCGTCGTTGCGGTACGACATCGTCGGGAGTTTCCTGCGGCCCGCACCGCTGAAAGCAGCGCGAGCCGCCCATGCGGAAGGCCGGATCGACGACGCGGAGCTCGAAGGGGTCGAAAACGAAGCGATTGCCCGGCTGGTCGAGCAAGAGCGCGCGGCGGGATTGCGCGCGGTCACCGACGGAGAGTTCCGCCGAAGCTACTGGCATCTGGACTTTTTCTGGGGATTCGAGGGGATAGACCATGTCCAGATGGACCGCGGATACCTGTTCCACGGCGTGGAGACCCGGGCGGATTCCGCGCGGGTGTCCGGGAAAATCCGCTTCGAGGGGCATCCGTTCCTCGGTCATTATCGCTATCTGCGCGAGGTCGCAGGGCAAGACGTGGTCGCACGCCAGACCATCCCGGCGCCCGCACAGCTGTTGGCAGAGCTGGTTCGCGGGGTCAACCGGGAAGCGCTCGATCGGATCTATCCCGACCGGGAGGAACTCCATCGGGACATCGCGCAGGCGTATCGCGCGGCAATCCGGGGATTCTACGACCTCGGATGCCGCAATCTGCAACTGGACGACTGTACCTGGGGGATGTTGTGCGACGCGCGGTTCCGGGAGACGGCAGCCCGCAACGGCACGGACTTCGGGATGCTGCAGGAGACGTACCTTAACCTCAACAACGAGGCGATCTCCGGCCTGCCGGAGGATCTGGTGCTGACAACCCATGTCTGCCGAGGCAACTATCGTTCCACCTGGGCAGCATCCGGGGGTTACGAGCCGGTCGCGGAAGCATTGCTGGGGAGGAGCGCGGTGTCCGCGTTTTATCTGGAGTACGACACGGAGCGCGCGGGCGGATTCGAACCGCTGGCACTTGTTCCCTCAAACAAGCAGATTGTGTTGGGGCTGGTCTCCTCCAAACAGGCTGAACTGGAAAATCCGGAGGCGGTCGCAAACCGGATCCGGGAAGCGGCACAGGTGGTGCCGCTGGACCGGTTGTGCCTTAGCACCCAGTGTGGATTTGCATCCACCGAAGAAGGCAATCTCCTCACCGAAGAACGGCAGTGGGAGAAGATCGCGCTGGTACGCGAGGTGGCGGAGTCGGTTTGGGGGTAGGAAAAATATAAGATCGGAGATGGAAAAGAGGGCGGGGTGTACTGCACCTCGCCCTCTCTCGCAACCTTATTTTTCGTCCCGCATCGCGGTTTCCGCGGCTTGCCGCACCGTCTCGAGCGGCAGGTCGTGCTCACGGGCGATCTGTGCGAGATCCTCATATTCCGGTTTTTCGCGTGTCACACCCCATCCGGAAGCGGTCTTGACCCGCACCGGGCCGTAGGCGGTGTCGACCGTTCGGGACTCCCGCCGGAGCACTGAACGCCGGGCGGTGGACACCCGGACACCGAGGGTGGAGGTATGGCGGAAAAGTGCCGAGGTGATCGCTTCGGTGCGGTCCCGGGTGCACATGCAGGAAAGCAGGATGCCCGGCCGGCCCTTTTTCATACCTATGGAGGTCGTGGTGACATCCAGCGCGCCCGCGTCCATCAACTGCTCGACCGCGAAGGCGAGAGATTCAGGGGTCATGTCGTCGAGGTTGCAGGCGATTTCCTCAACTTCGTCGTCCACGTCGTCGGTTTCGCCCAAGAACGCGCGCACACAGTTCGCGGCGGGGAAGTCTTTTTTGCCCATCCCGTAGCCGATCCGTTCGACCCGCATCACCGGCATCGGCACAAAGGCGGACGCGAAATGGCGGAGCAGCGCCGCACCAGTAGGAGTGCAGAGTTCGCCCCGGATCTGGCCGGAGTAGATCGGGATGCCTTCCAGGATCAACGCGGTCGCGGGGGCGGGTACCGGGAGAATCCCGTGCGCGCAACGGACCTGGCCGCTTCCGACGTGGACCGGCGAGGCCAGCACCCGGTCGGGGGCGAGTTCATGAAACAACAGGGAGACCGCGAGAATGTCGGCGAACGCGTCGAGCGCACCGACCTCGTGAAAATGCACCTGCTCCACCGGACGTCCGTGGACCCGGCTTTCCGCGTCTGCGATCAACGCATAGACAGCGGATACGTCCGCCGCGACCTTTTTGGGGAGATCGAGGGAAGCGATGCGCCGGTTGATTTCCTCCATACCGGAGTGGTTATGCTCGTGAGAGTGGTCATGATGGTGATCATGCCCGTGATCGTGATGGTCATGATTATGCTTATGCCCATGGTCATGGTCATGTTTGTGCCCATGCTCGTGTGTCTCCGCATCGGTTGAGACGTCCAGGCTGGCTTCCTCTGCGC
>JAAYKS010000240.1 GCA_012522285.1 Clostridiaceae bacterium
CAGGAGGTGATCACCTACCCGCTGCTCCCCGGACTCGACGGTGTACAGAAGATGAGTAAATCTCTCGACAACTACATCGGCCTCGACGAGCCCGCTGCCGTCCAGTTCGAAAAAGCGATGCGCGTGCCGGACTCCTGTCTTTCGCAGTACTTCGCGCTGACTACGGATGTGCATCCGGACGAGGCCGCACGCATCGTGCGGCAGGACATCCGGGAGGCGCATTTCCTGTACGCCCGGACGATCACGGAACTCTACTCGGGCACCCGGGCGACGGAAGAGGCCGCGCGCCGCTATCGCCAGGTCGCAGCCGGTGCGGTCCCGGAGCATGTGGTCGAACTACAGATCCCGACAGACGAGGCGCCCGCCCGCTCCATCGGACTGATCGAGCTGCTCCGGCGCTCGGGGGTCGCCGCGTCCAACAGCGAGGCGAGGCGCAGCATCCAGGGTCGTGCGGTGCGGGTCGACGGAGCGGTTGTCGAAGACGTACTGTGCGTCATAGACCTCACGTCGCCGGTCATCGTCCAAGTCGGCAAGGGGCGGTTCTACCGGGTGACTCTCGTCTAGCCGCGAGGGGCTCTGCCCTCTCGCCGGCCCGCGTTTCTACATCGCTGACACAAAGGAGGTTACCGATGGCATCCATCCAGATCTCACAACTGACATTTGCCCATGACGGGAGTGTCGAAAACCTGTTTGACGACGTCTCCTTCCGGCTCGACACCGACTGGAAGCTCGGCCTGACCGGCCGCAACGGCCGGGGCAAGACTACCCTGCTCCAGCTCTTGTGCGGGGTATACCCTTACCAGGGCCGGATCTCCTCTCCGGTCGCGTTCGACTACTTCCCGTTCCCGGTGGCACCTCCCACTCGGACCGCGCGGGAGGTTGTTATGGCACATGCCCCGGATGCACAAGCCTGGGAGGTGTCACGCGAGTTGTCTCTGCTGGAAGTCGACGAAGAAGTGCTGGACCGTCCCATCGAAACGCTCAGTCCGGGCGAGCGCACCAAACTGCTGCTGGCCGCGCTGTTTGTGCGCCCCAATCGTTTTTTGCTGATCGACGAGCCAACCAACCATCTCGACGAGACCGCCCGCCGCAAAGTGGCGGCGTACCTCGACGGGAAACGTGGTTTTATCTTGGTGTCGCACGACCGGCGGTTCCTCGACGGGTGTGTCGATCACATCCTTTCGATCGGCAAGACCCGGATCGACGTCCAGCAAGGCAATTTCACCAGCTGGTGGGAAAACAAGGAACGGCGCGACCGGTTTGAGCAGGATCAGAACGAGCGGCTGCAGCGCGAAATTGGAAAACTGAGTACCGCCGCCCGCCGGACCGCGGCTTGGTCGGACCGGATCGAACGATCCAAGTACAACGGGGACAATCCGACCGGCAAACTGGACCGGGGTTACATCGGACACCAGTCCGCCCGGATGATGAAACGCTCCAAAGCCATCGTCCAACGCAAAGAGCAGGCGGCGGAGGAAAAGGCCGCGCTCCTCCACGACGTCGAGCGGGTCGACAACCTCGCGATCCATCCGCTGGAGTATCCAAAGCCGGTGCTGGTCGAGGCCGCGGGGTTGTCGATCAGGTACGGGGACCGCCCGGTGTTCGAGGGGTTCGACTTCTCTTTGCACCGCGGGGAACGGGTCGCGCTCTGTGGCCGCAACGGCTGCGGCAAGAGCAGCCTGCTCAAGCTGATCGCGGGGGAATCGGTGCCATATGGCGGGACGCTCCGCATCGGGAGCGGTCTGGTGCTCTCCCGGATCCCGCAGGATACCACCCATCTGCGGGGCCGACTGGCGGATTATGTCCGGAACACCGCAGTCGACGAGACACTGTTCCGTGCCATCCTGAGCAAGCTGGAAATTCGCGGGGAACACTGGGACAAAGATCTCGCGGACTTTTCCGACGGCATGAAAAAGAAGGTGCTGCTCGCGCGGAGTTTATGCGAGCCTGCACACCTCTATCTATGGGACGAACCGCTGAACTATGTGGACGTGATCTCGCGCATGCAGATCGAAGACCTGCTCCGGTCCAGCCAGCCGACGATGCTGCTGGTGGAACACGACGCCGCGTTTCTGGACGTGGTCGCGACCCGGCGGGTGAGCATCGGGTAGAAGGCGCAGATTATAGCTGGATCGTATCCCCGACGCCGACCAGCGCGACCCGGTCCCCCAGCGCGCGGAGCAGCGCACACTGCGTCCTCGCTCCGGTGCAGTGCAGCGGTGCGAGCAGGCGGATCTCGTGTTGCAAAAACCAGTCCGCGGTCGCCTGGATCCGCTCCGGGCCGGCTTTCTCCAGATGGGTCCCCCCGACCACCGTACGGATCGGACGGCCGGGAAACTCCGATCGCACCCGCTCCAGGCCGTTGATCACACCCGGATGGCTGCATCCCACGACGACCGCCAGCCCGTCCGGCAGAGAGAGCACCAGCATTTGCTCTTCTTCGATGAGGTCGGGCAACCGGATGCCCTCCGGGGTTTCGACTTCGAACTCCCAGGGATCCGGCTCGAACGACCTGGTGTGGGGAATGGCGGTCACGGCAAAGGTGTGCGCGCCGATTTGCGCCACGCCCTCGTTGGGTTTGTAGCTGCCGCCCCAAGCGCGGATGTCTTCGGGTCCCCAGTCCAGCCCGATCGCATGCGCGGCGGGTTCACCGGGGTTGCGGCGGGAGAATTTAGGCCGGAAGGCGGAGGGGTGCGCATAGAGCGCGGCACCCTTTTGGTCAAAGGGAAAGGCTGCCATGCCACCCCCGTGATCATAGTGCCCATGACTGAGCAGTACCGTGGCTGCCCGGGTGGTGTCGATCCCCATTTTTCGAGCATTTGTGGCCCAGGCATCGGTTTGCCCGGCGTCAAACAGGATCGGACCGTCCTCACACTCCACCCACAACGACAATCCGTGCTCTGCTGTCAGACCCTGGCGGCGTACCGTATTTTCCATCAGGATTGTGATCGAAGCCATCTGCGTATCCTCCAACTCGATCGAGGTTTTTATCTCTTATAAGCATACACCTGCCAAAAACAGGAGCAGGACCGAAAATGTAGACAGACGTATCCTTTTCGCGTAATTGTTGTATATTTGTTGCATGGCCGATTTTGAACGCCTCTCCCGATCCACCAACACAGAGACTGTCCCGATCCGCCAGGCGATCGGGCGGATCGTTCGCGTGGCCGGAAGCCACGGCGTGCTGGCTGTGATCGCGGTGACGACGGTGATCGAGTATCTCCTCGTAATCCTCTCCGCCCGGGCCACAGGGCGCTTGATCGACGCGGTCGTATCGGGAGTCGGAGGGCAGGTAACAGCCGCTACCGCGCTTACCGCTCTGGGAGCGGCCGCAGCCGCAGTCGCCGTCGCGGAGATCGCCAAGGCGCTGGTCATCCTGATCAAAGACGCCTCCTGCGGACAATATCTGGAGCCCGCGCTCGCGAAGATGAAACACAAAACGGTCGATGCGCTCGGGGCGGCACGGA
>JAAYKS010000241.1 GCA_012522285.1 Clostridiaceae bacterium
CGCGGGTTGCGATGATCCGCGCACGGTTCTGTTCAAACCAGGCACCATCCGACAGTGCGGCGATCCCCACTAGCTCTGCGACCCGGTCGACCGGATAGGAATTAAAGGAATCCCGCACCCGCTCCAGCCCTTCGATCAGTTCCCGCGAGCCGATCGCGAACCCCAGGCGGGCACCTGCCAGCGCACGGGACTTGGAGAAAGTCATCACAACCAGTAGATTCTCATACGTATCGAGCAGCGGGAGCGCGGACTCCCCGCCAAAATCCACATAGGCCTCGTCGATGATCACCACCCGCCCGGGATCGGCCGCTGCCAGCCTTTCGATGTCCGCACGTCCGACCGCGCGACCGGTCGGCGCGTTGGGGTTGGCCAGTGCGATCCCGCCGGAGGGAGCCGCGAGTGCTTCGATCGGGACCGCAAATCCCTCTTCCAGAGGAACCGTCCTGCAGGGAATCCCATACAACGCGGCATAGACAGGGTAAAAGCTGTAGGTGATGTCGGGAAATGAGATGGCCTGTCCTGTCGGTGCCGGCTCAAAGAAGGCCTGAAACGCGAGTGCCAGCACTTCGTCCGACCCGTTGCCGACAAAAGTCTGCTCGACGGGGAACCCGTAGTATGCCGACAGCGCTTCCCGCAGACGGAGAGAGACCGGATCCGGGTATAGCCGCAGCGTCTCCGCATCCATCTCCCGCAAAGTGCGCGCCACCGCGGGTGCGGGCGGATAAGGACACTCGTTGGTGTTGAGTTTGATAAATGCCCGGTCCCTGGGTTGCTCGCCGGGAACATAGGGCGTGATCTCCCGAGTCCGGGAATTCCAAAAGCGACTCATGCCTCGTCTGCCCCCTTATCAAACCGCGCTTTGACGGCTTCCGCGTGTGCCCAGAGTTCTTCTGCTTCCGCCAACAAGACCACCTGGTCCCGACACGCGGCCAGCGCGTCGCGCGTATAGTGGATGACGTTGATTCGTTTGACAAAATCCGTGGCGTTGAGCGGAGAAAAAAACCGGGCGGTGCCACTGGTCGGCAACACGTGGTTGGGGCCGGCAAAATAATCTCCGAGCGGCTCCGGACTGTAGGCGCCCAAAAAAACCGCGCCTGCATTGACGATCCGGGGCAACCACTGTTCCGGGTCTTCCGTGCAGATTTCGAGATGTTCGGGCGCGAGCTCATTGGCAAAGTCGACCGCGGTGTCCAGGTCGGGCACTAGCAGGATCGCGGCAAAGTCGGCCAGCGACCTCTCGAGCAAATCCTGGCGGGGGAGCTTTTCCGCACGGGCTTGCACCCTCTCGGCCGTCTGCCGCGCGGTCTTCTCGTCGTCGGTCACCAGGATCGCGGACGCCATCAGGTGCTCCGCCTGGGACAATAGGTCGGCCGCCAGAAAGTCCGGATCGGCCGTACGGTCCGCGATGACCAGGATCTCACTGGGGCCGGCAAACAGATCGATGTCCACCTGACCGAACACCAGTCGTTTGGCGGTGTTGACATAAAGGTTGCCGGGTCCGCACACCTTGTCGACCCGGGGGATCGTAGCCGTGCCATATGCCATCGCGGCGATCGCCTGCGCTCCGCCGATCCGGTAGATCTCGTCCGCACCCGCCACACGGGCGGCGGCGAGGATGACCGGCGCGACCGCTCCGTCCGGGCGCGGTGGGGTGCACATGACCACGCGACGCACCCCTGCAGCCCGCGCCGGCAGCAGGTTCATGAGGACCGACGAAGGCAGAGAGGCGGTCCCTCCCGGCACATACACTCCCACGGTGTCGAGCGGGCGGACGATGACACCGGTCACCGCACCCCGGCCGTCGTCCCGGGTATACCCAGTCGGCACGCCGTCCCGGTGGAACGCGAGCACGTTGTCCGCCGCTTGGCGGAGTGCGTCCAGTACCGCGGGATCCACCTCTGTCATCGCGCGGTCGATCTCTTCCTCCGTCACCCGGAACTGAGCGGGTTCCAGGTCGACTCGGTCAAAGCGTCCGGTATATTCCGCCACCGCCTCGTCCCCGCGGGAGCGAACCCCCTCGAGGATGCCCGTGACTGTGTCGATGACCGATCCGGAATCCATTTTACCCCGCATCCCGAGCTTCACGGCGATGCCGGAGAGGTCCTGGCGCCCGACCCGGGTCACCGGTACCGAAAACCTGCTCATGATTCTGTTCCTCCCTGCCCCTTCCGGGCTTCGAGTGTGACGCGCACCGCTTCGATCATTTCGTGGATCCGCGAAGACTTCATTTTCATGCTCACACGGTTGACCACCATCCGGGCACTGACATCGGCGATGGTCTCCAGCACATCCAGCCCGTTTTCCCGCAAGGTGCGGCCGCTCTCCACGATGTCCACGATCACCTCCGCGAGTCCGGTCAGGGGAGCGAGTTCCACCGAGCCGTTGAGCTTGATGATCTCGACACTTTCCCGGCGTACCGTCTCGAAATACCGGCGCGCGACCGCGGGGTATTTGGTGGCCACCCGCTTGTTGGGCAGGGTATGCAACCGATCTTTCAGCGACGGGACGCCACAGACACACAGCCTGCATTTTCCAAAACCGAGGTCGAGCACCTCGTACAGGCGTCGCCCTTCTTCGAGCAGCGTGTCCTTGCCGACCACGCCAAGGTCGGCCGCCCCGTAGTCCACATAGGTCGGGACATCCGCAGGTTTGGCCAGAATGAAACGCAGCCCGGCCGCGGGGTCTTCCAGAATCAGGCGGCGGGAGGACTCCCGTGCGGCTGCACAGTCATAGCCGGAGGCTTCCAGCAGATCCAGCGTCTGGTCCGCCAAACGGCCTTTAGGCAACGCGATCGTGATCCAGTCCATGGTCATTCTCCTCTATCCGCCGGGAGCGGCAATATTTCTCTCGCGCCGTCCGTATTCACGAACCAGGCGGCAAAGATTCCTCTGCGGGTCGCCTGTGCCGCCAATCCTTCGCGGCCTTCGCCGCAACAGTCGAGTTCCGCCCGCATTCCCTGTCCGCGGCATTCCTCGAGGATGCGTACCGCCTCGCGGCGCGCACCGGAGGCGTAGCCGACCAACAGGTCCGACACGACCGCCTGTGGCAGATCGCCCTGCCGGCGGAGTGCTGTCATCACCATGTTCACCCCGAGCGAAAAGCCGGTGGCGGAAACGACCCCTCCGAATGCGGGAGCCACGTGGTCGTAACGCCCGCCGCCGAACAGCGGGTATCCGATTCCGTAGGTAAACCCTTTGAAAATCGCTCCGGAATAATAGTGTAAATCCTGTAGCATCCCCATGTCGACCGAGACGCAATCCAGCAATCCGTCGTCCTCGAGCAGGGAAAGAATCGACCGCAGGTTGTCGAGCGCCGCCTGGGACGCGGGGTTGCCGGCGAGCGGTTCCAGACGATCCAATACATCGTAGGTACCCTGGAGAGAGGGCATCTGCAACAGCGCTTTCCGCACATTGTCCGGGAGGTTGCGGGACCGGCAGAGGTCCTCGATCGCCACCAGTTGCTTGCTGTCGATCAGCGCGGGCAGCATGGCCTCGACCTCCCCGTCCAAACCCCATTCCCGACACAAGCCCTGGAAAAACCCGACCTGGCCGATGGAAACCTGGAGGTCCCGGATGCCCGCCTCACGGGTGGCTGTGATCGCGGTGCCGAGGATTTCCGCGTCGGCCTCCGGTGCGGAAGATCCCAGAATCTCCGCGCCAGCTTGTGTGAATTCGCTCTGACGGCCTCCTCCCGACTCGTTGTAGCGGTACATGTCGCCGATGTAGCACAGCCGCAATGGCAGAGGTTCGTCCTTGAGCGTCGTCAAAGCACACCGTGCGGCAGGCACGGTACCGTCATACCGCATGCAGAGGATTCTGCCCTCGCTGTCGAAGAACTTGAACAAATTCTCCTGGGGGACGAATCCGTCGCCCGCGGCATAGACGTCGTAAAATTCGATGCCGGGTGTCTGAATCTCGCGGAAGCCGCGCGAACGGAACATCCCACGGACACCCGCCTCGATGTCGCGTTTTCTGGCGCAGTCGTCCGGCAGGATGTCCGCGACGCCGTCCGGTGTGTGAAACCGCCAGGTTTTCATAGGCTTCCTCCTTTGGCTTGCTTTATCATAGTAAAGTGGTAAAGCGATGAAGTCTACCAAAGTATACCTTGGCTTTTTCGGGCTGTCAACCCAGCTGCAGGATCGTTTTTTCGCAGTGAATTCTCGCTTTGCCTTGCCTTCCGCGACAGCACAGGGGGTCACATGGAATCTCTCTGTTTTCAGGGCTTTTTGACGTTTTTTGCGTTGTTTCGACTTCTTTTGAAGAGGTCGGTTTTTTACAAACCTCTTCTTCCTGTGGTATCATTTATTGCTGTTCTTCATTCTTGGCAGGTCGCGACAACATTCGTGACCACCGCGGTTAAACACCTGACGGCGGTTAATGGAGGTAAAAAATTCACACTAACAGGAGGGTACACTATGCATTTATCCAACACACGATTCATTCGAACGCGAGCACGCATCGCCGCCCTGGCGGCACTGGTCCTGGTTTTCTCGTTGATGGCAGGCGTCGCCTGCGACAATTCGAACGCAACCACCAAGACCACTTACAGACTGGCCGATGCCGGTTGGGACAGCATCCAGTTCCACAATGCGGCAGTTTCAGTCATTCTCGAACACGGATACGACATTCTGACCGAAGAAGTGTCAGGCTCCACGCCCATCACGTGGCAGGCGCTGACGACCGGTGACCTGCAGATCTACATGGAAGTCTGGAGCGAAAACATCCCAGCCTACCAGCCGGACATCGACGCGGGCAAAGCGATCGAACTCGGCGTCAATTTCGATGACAACGCGCAGGGATTCTATGTACCGCGGTATGTCGTGGAAGGTGATCCGGAGCGCGGCATCGAGCCGATGGCACCGGGCCTCAAGACCGTCCAGGATCTTCCGGAGTACGCAGACGTCTTCACCGATCCCGAAGATTCCTCCAAGGGTCGCATCTACGGTGCTATCCCCGGATGGGCGATCGACGAGATCATGTTCAAAAAGTACGAAACATATGGGCTGGACGAAACATTCAATTACTTCCGTCCGGGTTCTGACGCCGGGCTCGCAGCCTCTCTGGTTTCCGCCTATGACAAGGGCGACGCATGGGTTGGCTATTACTGGGATCCGACGTGGATCACCGGCAAGCTCGACCTCGTCCTGCTGGGCGACACACCCTTCACCAACATGGAAGATTTTGAAAACGGTCTGAACGAGTGCCCCGCGAACCGGGTCACCATTGCGATTCATCCCTCGGTCCAGGAGGAAAATCCCGCCGTGGCCGAGATGTTGTCCCGCTATCAGACCAGTAGCGCGTTGACCGCAGAGGCTCTTGCCTACATGAACGACAACGACGCCACCGCGAAAGAGGCGGCGATCTGGTTCCTGAGCGAACACGCGGACTTGTTGGAGACCTGGGTGGGTGACGCCGACCGTCTGGCCGACATCCAAGAAGCACTCCAGGCCGAGTAAGGGGAGGAACGACTTTTATGGGAGGATTCCCTGATTCCCTTTCCTTCGGCATCGCCGACGCAATCGATGCCGCCGTCGACTATCTCGCGAACAACCTCAGCTGGCTGTTCGACGCGATTGTCACGGGCCTTTCCGCGATGCTCAACGCAGCAGAGTGGGTGCTGTTCTTCATCCCCTGGTGGGCCATTCTCCTTCTGATCGCCATCGGAGGATATCTGGCCACCAAAAAGATCGTCCCGTCCATTATCTACGGTGCGATGTTCTTTGTAATCGGGTTGTTCGGTTACTGGGAACTCATGGTCTACACATTGTCCATCGTGCTGGTGGCGGTCTTGCTCTCGCTGCTCGTCGGATTGCCGTACGGCGTCCTGATGTCGGAAAACGAGCGGGTCCGCAAAGCGTCCACCATGGTGCTGGATGCGATGCAGACCATGCCGAGCTGGGTCTATTTGATCCCCGCGGTGTCGTTCTTCGGGATGGGGCGGGTGCCGGCGGTGCTGGCCACGATGATCTACGCGTTGCCTCCGGTCGTGCGGCTGACCTGCCATGCGATCCTGGAGGTCGACCGCGAGACGGTCGAGGCCGCACAGGCCTTTGGTTCCACCAAGTTCCAGGCGCTGTTCCAGGTCAAGATTCCGCAGGCGGCCGCGACCATTATGGCCGGCATCAACCAGACGACCATGATGGCCGTCGCAATGGTTGTCACCGCCTCGATGATCGGCGCGCGCAGCCTCGGCACCGAAGTCCTGCTGGCGATCAACCGGCTGGAAGTCGGACGCGGGTTTGAGGCCGGCATATCGATTGTGTTCATCGCGATCGTGATCGACCGGATCTCGCAAGGCGCTGCCAAATCATTCCAGAGAAGAAGCGGAAAGGAGGGCTGATGATGTCAGTTAAAATCCAAGTGCAAAACGTCACCAAAATATTCGGCCCTTCCGCACGCCATGTCCTGGAGGAGCTGGAAAAGGAGTTCGACAAAAAGGAAGTCCTCTCACGAACCGAGCACACCGTCGGCGTCTACGACGCCAGCTTTGAGGTGGAGGAAGGTGAAACCTTCGTCATCATCGGATTGTCCGGCAGCGGCAAGTCGACCTTGATCCGCTGCCTCAATCTGCTCAATCGGCCGACCGCGGGACACATCGTGGTCGACGGCGAAGACATCGTCCGGTACGACCGCAAGCAGTTGCGGGAATTCAGGCGCAACAAAATCGCCATGGTGTTCCAGAACTTCGCACTGTTGTCGCACAAGAACGTCCTGGACAACGTCGCGTTCGGATTGACCGTGCGCGGCGTCCCCCGGGCGGAAGCGCGGGAACGCGCCGCCGAAGTCATCGGCATGGTTGGGCTGGAAGGCTACGAGCAGTCACAGGTTTCCGCGCTCAGCGGCGGGATGAAGCAGAGGGTCGGATTGGCACGGGCGTTGGCCTGTGACCCCGAGATCCTGCTGATGGACGAGGCGTTTTCCGCCCTCGACCCGATCGTGCGCCGGGACATGCAGTTCGAGCTGATCCGACTACAGAAGCGGCTCCAAAAAACCATCGTGTTCATCACGCACGACATCTACGAGGCCTTCAAGCTCGGAGATCGCGTGGCGATCATGAAGGACGCCCGCATCGTCCAGGTCGGGACACCGGAGGAGATCCTCTCAAACCCCTGCGACGAGTATGTTGAGCGGTTTATCACGGATGTCGACAAAACCCGCGTGTTGCCCGTCAAGAGCGTCATGCAGGTTCCGTCCTGTCTCATCCGGAGCAGTGCGGGTCCACGCGCGGCCATCAACGAGATGCGCGCGAACGGGGTGTCCAGTGCCTACGTGGTCGACCGCGACCTCAAGATGCTGGGATTGGTCACGCTCAGCGACACGCTGGAGGCGATCGAACAGAAACGGACGATCCCGGAGATCATGCGCACGGACGTCGCCAGTGTCGACGAGGACACCATCCTCTCCGACCTGGTGCCGATGGCGGCGCAATCCTCCTATCCGATTGCCGTGACCGACGCCGAAGGGCATCTCACCGGCATCGTGACAAGGGTCGCCATTCTCAGCAACTTGTAAGGGCGGCCGCTCTGCGGTATCGCTTTACTCAAAACGAAACCCCCGCGTTTTCCAACCGGAGACGCGGGGGTTTTTGCTATATGGAGATGATGGAGACATGCGAACGTGTCACCGCTCTTGACGGATCTCTTCCCTCTTTTCCACCACCCGCTGCATCCAGCCGGGGATGTCGATGCTCTGGGGACAGAACGGGACGCAAATGCCGCAGGCCTCACAATCCTCCGCGCGGTGCCCTTCCCCGATAAACCGCTCGTACGGTGCGATCAGCTCCTCCGGGCGCTCAAACATCACGTAATTGTTGTAGCGGGCGAAGATCCGGGGGATGGAAATGTCGTTGGGGCATACGTTGCAGTAATTGCAGGCGGTACAGGGGATAACCGGCAGAGACTTCAGTGCGGTCACGATGTTTGCGACCGCCAGCTTGTCCGCCTCGGTCAGCGGGACAAAGGGGCTGAACGTGTCCAGATTTTCCTCCATCTGGTAGGGTTCGGTCATCCCGCTCAGGACCACCTTGACACCGGGCAGGCTGCCGACCCAGCGGAGGGCGATCGAAGCTGCGCTTTGACCCCCAAACCGGCGCTCCAGCAGCTGACGGGGACCGTCTGCCAGGTTGGCGAGCCCGCCGCCGCGGACCGGCTCCATGACCACCACGGGAATGTCTTTGTCCACCAGGTGCTGGTAAGCGGTTTTGGCATCCAGTTCGGTCCAGTCGAGGTAGTTGAGCTGGATCTGTACAAAATCCCATTCGGCATCGTCGATCAATTGTTTGAGGCCTTCGGGCTTGTCGTGGGTGGAGAATCCGTAATACCGGATTTTGCCTGCTTTGACCATGCGTTTGAGAAACGCCTCCACACCCATGGGTTTGAACTTGTTGAAATACGCGTCTGCAGACAGCCCGTGACAAAGATAAAAGTCCACATAGCTGGTGTTCAGGCGCTTAAGCTGGAGGTCCAGTACCCGTTCCAGATCGTCCGCCTCCTGGACTACACTGAGAGGCAGCTTGGTCGCAATCGTGTACTGGTCGCGCGGATGCCGGGCAGTCAGTGCTTTCCCGAGAAATGACTCGGACGTCTGATCATGATAATAATAGGCTGTGTCGAAATAGGTGATGCCGCCTTCCAGCGCCATGTCCACGAGTTTTTCGGCGGCTTCGTAGTCGATCGCGCCGTTTTTTTGCGGCAGCCGCATACACCCGAATCCCAGCAGAGAGACCTCTTCAAAAATCTTCTGCATCCTTCTCTTTTCCATCGATGCACCCCTTTCGCGTTGTGCCGTCCCGCGTTCTGATCCGCGTCCGTACAGCTGTCGATCGAGCGGAATTGTCTTATAAAGTCATTATACACGATCCACCCCGGGCAGCCGTCCACTGTCAGGTCCGGCTGACCGGATCTGATGAAAACACTGGTTTGAAAACCGGGTCAGGTCTGCTATCATGAAACCAATCGCAGACTCGCCGCCACCGGCCCGGATCCTTCGGCGACTGCCCATCAACTCCCCAGGAGGTCACCATGAAAAACGCCGACAAGGGTCCCAGAGACGAGCAGAAAAAAAAGAGGGCGTCAGCCGTTGCGTCCGATCTACCCGCATATCGCAATGAAAAACTGTCCTTCGAGGAGCGTGCGAAAGATCTGGTATCCCGCATGTCCGTCGAAGAGTGCGCCGGCCAGATGCTGGTTAACGCTCCCGCGGTGGATCGGCTCGGCATCAAGTCCTTCAACTGGTGGAACGAGGCGCTGCACGGCGTCGCGCGATCCGGACTGGCGACTGTGTTCCCGCAGGCGATCGGCCTGGCCGCCGCTTTCGATGCCGAACTCACCCGCAAAATCGCGGACGTCATCTCCACAGAAGGCCGCGCGAAGTTCAACTCCTATCAGAAATTTGGCGACCACGACATCTACAAGGGGTTGACGTTTTGGTCTCCCAACATCAACATCTTCCGCGACCCGCGCTGGGGGCGCGGCCACGAGACGTTCGGAGAAGATCCCTATCTGACCGCCCGGCTCGGGGAAGAATTCGTTTACGGCATCCAGGGCGACCATCCCCGCTATCTCAAGGCCGCGGCGTGTGCCAAGCATTATGCGGTCCACAGCGGTCCGGAAGCCTTCCGGCACGAGTTCGACGCGATCGCTTCCCCCAAAGACATATGGGAGACCTACCTGCCCGCGTTCGAGACACTCGCGGTCAAAGCCAAAGTAGCAGGATTCATGGGCGCCTACAACCGGACGAACGGAGAGCCCTGTTGCGGCTCCAAAACCCTCCTGGTCGACATCTTGCGCAAAAAGTGGGGGTTCCGCGGTTATGTGACCTCCGACTGCTGGGCGATCAAGGACTTCCACATGTTCCACAAAGTCACCAGCAACGCGATCGAGTCGGTCTCCCTCGCGATTAAAAACGGGTGCGATCTCAACTGCGGCAACCTCTACGGCCACATTATGGAGGCCTACAACGAAGGAGCCCTGACCGAAGAGGATATCCGCACCGCCGCGATCAATCTGATGACCATCCAGATGCGCCTCGGGTTCTATGATCAGAACGTGCCCTTTGACAGCATCTCCTACGACGTCGTCGACAGTGCGGACCACCGCGCCTTCAACTATGACGTCTCCGCCAAGAGCCTGGTCCTGCTCAAAAACCGCGGCAAGACCCTCCCCCTGTCCGCGCGCAAGCTCCGTACCATCGCGGTCATCGGCCCCAACGCGGATTCCCACGGTGCG
The DNA here is from genome assembly GCA_012522285.1 of Clostridiaceae bacterium. Classification (GTDB taxonomy): domain Bacteria; phylum Bacillota; class Clostridia; order Saccharofermentanales; family UBA5734; genus JAAYKS01. The sequence continues at coordinate 10,226 of JAAYKS010000241.1, forward strand.
CTCAAGGGCAACTACCACGGCACCGCCGGACAGTGGCACACGATCCTCGAAGGGGTCGTGGACGCTTTCCCCAAAGCGCGCGTACTGTATTCCGAGGGCTGCCACATCTACAAAGACAAAGTGCAGAATCTCGGCATGATCCGGGATCGCGACGCGGAGGTGCTGCAGCTCATCGAAATGTCCGACGTGGTCGTACTGGCGGTCGGACTGGACGAGTTCCTCGAAGGCGAAGAGGGCGACGCGGGCAATGCCTATGCCTCCGGCGACAAGAAAGATCTGCTGTTGCCTTCCCCGCAGCGTCATCTGATCACACTGGCGTGTGACAAGGCGAACGAGCTCAAAAAGCCGATCGTTCTCGTCAACGTGTCAGGCAGCTCGATCGACCTGCTGGACGGCAATGACAAAGCGGACGCGATCGTCCAGGCCTTCTATCCGGGTGCCGAAGGCGGGCGCGCGGTCGCCAATCTGCTGCGCGGCACGTACAGCCCCTCCGGGCGGCTGCCGGTCACCTTCTACTCCAATGACAACACGATCCCCGAGTTCACCGATTACTCGATGGAAAACCGCACCTACCGGTTCTTCCGGGAAAAACCGCTCTACCCCTTCGGCTTTGGTCTGAGCTACACTTCCTTCGAGTACGACTCCCCCAAGCTGTCCGGCAAAAAAGTGGGCGTCGGCCAGGGTCTCGGGGTCAGGGTCAAGGTCACCAATGCCGGCAAAATGGATGGCGACGAAATCGTCCAGGTGTATGTGCGCGTCACCGACGCGGACGTCCGCGTCCCGAACTTCCAACTGTGCGGATTCAAACGTGTCGCACTCGCCCCCGGCGAGACCAAGCAGGTCGAGTTCCAGATCGATCCCGCTTCTCTCCAGGTCGTACTCGACGACGGCCGCAGAGTCGCACACGCGGGTACGTTCGAACTCTATGTCGGCGGTGCGCAACCGGACGCCCGGAGCGAAGAACTGACGGGAGCCGCCGTGAAAAATGTCACCTTCCAGGTCCAGTAAGCATCGGCTTTTGGCCGACGAAGCACACAGTATCGACAAAAACCGCCACCCCCGCCGATGTGCCGGGGTGGCGGTTTTTCATCTATAAACCCGTACACTACATGGATTCCAGATCTTCCTCCACCCGATGGCCGGCTGCGCGCCAAGCGGTCAACGTTTCGGTCAACCGGTCGGTGTGGACCAGCAGATAATCGGTATCAAAGGTGGAGACCGCAAACACCGGGATCCCTGCCGCGGCCAAGGTGCCCGTAAGGCTGGACAGGATGCCGACCA
>JAAYKS010000242.1 GCA_012522285.1 Clostridiaceae bacterium
CCATACGTATCGCTGGAGATGACTGTTTCCGGTCCATCCAGTCGGATTCGGACCTCCTTTCAGAAGTGGAAGGGCGTTTTGAGATGCGAATGGACGAGAAGTTGCCGGCAGGCGGGCTGGTTGTGGAATCGGATTCCGGACTGATCGACGCGAGTATCGGAACGCAGCTCGGCCGCATTGCGGCCGCTTTCAGAGAGGTGTCGGTATGAGTCGGTTCGCTGCGCAGACATATACCGAAACATTGAACGCGCTGGATCCGATGCGTTACTGCGGGACCGTGACCCAATTGGTCGGGCTGGCGTTGGAATCGGCGGGGCCTGTATCCCGCATCGGTGACATGTGCCGTGTCTATTCGCCTCGTGAAGATAGCTGGACCGATGCCGAGGTAGTCGGTTTCCGTGACAACCGCATTTTACTGATGCCGTTTGGGAAACTAGCCGGAATCGGTCCGGGCTGCCGGGTTGAAGCCAGCGGGCATGGTCTGCGTGTCAGAGTCGGTCCCGAGTTGCGGGGACGAATTCTGGATGGGTTAGGGAATCCGATCGATGGTCTCGGTCCGTTGCGCGGAGAACGATGGCAAGAGACCGACAACCCGCCTCCCAGCCCTTTGTCTCGCAGTCGAATCAGTAAACCGTTGCCTTTCGGCGTTAAATCGCTGGATGGGCTGCTTACCTGCGGACGCGGTCAGCGCATTGGGATCTTTGCCGGCAGTGGCGTGGGTAAAAGCACACTGATGGGAATGATCGCACGTCACGCACAAGCTGACATCAATGTCATCACGCTGGTGGGTGAACGAGGGAGGGAAGTGCGCGAATTCATAGAAAAGGATCTCCGCACGGACGGTTTAGCCAAGTCCGTGCTGGTGGTCGCAACCTCCGATCAGCCGGCTCTGGTGCGGCAAAAGTCCGCCATGCTGGGCACGGCGATTGCTGAGTACTTTCGCGACCAGGGGTTGGATGTGCTGCTTCTGATGGATTCGCTGACACGGTTTGCGATGGCACAGCGCGAAATTGGCATGTCGGTTGGAGAACCGCCTGTTTCGCGCGGATATACACCATCCGTGTTCCAGGTTTTGCCGCGCCTGCTGGAACGCTCCGGAAATGCCGAACGGGGTTCCGTCACCGGTTTGTACACCGTATTGGTTGAGGGAGACGACATGAATGAGCCGGTTGCCGACACAGTGCGGGGGATTCTGGACGGCCATATCGTCTTGTCACGCAAACTCGCGCATCGGAATCATTATCCCGCTGTGGATGTGTTGTCCAGCGTCAGCCGGATCATGCCGGATATCACCACGCCTCGTCACCTTGCTGCCGCAGGTTTTTTACGCCGCAACCTCAGCGTCTATCAGGACGCGCAGGACTTGATTCATATCGGTGCATATAAAAAGGGCGCCAGTGCGGAAATCGATGAAGCAGTGCGGCTCAATGCGGGAATCAACGCTTTCTTACGACAGGATATCGGCGAGTCCGTTCTGTTTGAAGATACCATCGACCAGCTGGTCGCATTGGCGGAGAGTGAAGCATGAAAAAATTCTTATTCACATTGGAAGCACTCCTTGTGACCTGTGAACGGCAGGAGGCAGAAATTAAGAAAGAGCTGATCCAGATCGATCGCCGACTGGAGGAAGAACGGTTTTTGCTGGAGTGCCTTCTCACAGAAACGACCGAATTGAGAAACATCTGGCGGACGAAAATGGCGGCCGGTGTCAATCCCATGTCACTTAGCCAGTTTGACCAGTGTTTCAACCGGTTGCGGGAACAACAGGAGTCGAGGAAAAAGGCCATCGAGGAAATTGAATCGGAAAGAACCATGTGTCAGTCCCGGTTAAGGAAGGCAATGACAGAAACCAAAGCGCTGTCCAATCTGAAAGAAGGTCAACTGGAGGCACATATGACGGAAGCCACCCGAGAAATGGAAAAAGAGATTGACGAATGGGTGACCGGTCGCAAGGGTCCGGTGGTTGGGTTTGGAGGATAGCAAGTGAAGAAGAATGAAGAGGTAGACCTGCTCCTCGACGACGAAATGACAAAAGCAGAAGCAAAACCAAAAAACCCAAAGCGGCAAAAACCGGCATCTGTCCAGAAGCAAGCGGTCAAAAAGGGAGACGCGGGATTCGGGAAAGGCTTGGCAGCCGGCATGTTGGCAATGGTGTTTGTGCTGGGGCTCGTAATACCTGTCCTCTACTTCAATGTGGGAGGTGCGGCTACCCGTGCGATCAGTGTATTACATCTGGACAAAGAAGCAGACCGTATCCAGCAGGAGCGCAGCGATGAATTGGAGCGTTTGACGGCTAGCCTTGAGATGGAAAAATCCGCGCTCGAACAAGGGGTGACAGAGCTCACGCGAGACAAGGCGTCTCTTGCTGCCCGAGACC
>JAAYKS010000243.1 GCA_012522285.1 Clostridiaceae bacterium
ACCTTCCTGATCCTGGAACTGATCCGCAACATCGCCACCGAACACGGCGGAGTGTCGGTTTTCGCGGGGGTCGGCGAGCGTTCCCGGGAAGGCAACGACCTCTGGAATGAAATGAAGGATTCCGGTGTGCTTGAGAAGACCGTAATGGTGTTCGGGCAAATGAATGAAACCGCTGGTGCACGAATGCGCGTGCCGCTGACCGCTCTGACGATGGCAGAGTATTTCCGCGACGTGCAGCACAAGGATGTGCTGCTGTTCGTCGACAACATTTTCCGTTTCATCCAGGCAGGGTCGGAAGTCTCCGCCCTCCTCGGACGCATCCCGTCCGCAGTCGGATACCAGCCCACCCTCGCCAACGAAGTGGGCGCGCTGCAGGAGCGGATTACTTCGACCCGCAACGGTGCCATCACGTCGATCCAGGCGGTTTATGTCCCCGCGGACGACCTGACCGACCCGGCTCCAGCGACGACCTTTTCTCACCTGGACGCCATCACGGTACTTTCTCGTTCGGTGGTGGAACTGGGCATCTATCCCGCGGTCGACCCTCTGGAGTCCTCCTCCCGGATTCTGACCGAGGACGTGCTGGGCCGGGAGCATTACCAGACCGCCCGGCGGGTGCAGGAGATGCTCCAGCGCTACAAAGAACTGCAGGACATCATCGCGATCCTCGGGATGGAAGAACTCAGCGAGGCGGACAAGCGCACTGTCGCGCGTGCCCGCAAAATCCAGCGGTTCCTATCGCAACCCTTCTTTGTGGCGGAGAACTCGACCGGCTACCAGGGGCGCTATGTGCCGCTCGAAGAGACCATCCGCGGATTCGGCGAAATTGTCGCCGGTGGGGCGGACAAAATTCCGGAAAGCTACTTCTTTATGCGCGGCACCATCGACGAAGTGTACGACGCGTATCAGGCCGCGAGGTAGAACGATGGCATCGGATGACAAAATCCGGCTCGAGATCGTCACGCCCTATGGGGTGTTCTACGAGGGAGAGGTGGACTCGGTAACTGTGCGGGTCAAAGACGGAGAACTCGGGATCATGCACATGCACACCCCGATGATCGCGGCCCTCGTTCCGGGTGAAACCCGCGTGTTGGAAAACGGCGAGTGGAAGCACTGCCTGACCACCAACGGATACGCCGAAATCGGGCACGACCTGGTGCTGGTCATGGTGTCCGCCGCCGAATGGCCGGACGACATCGACGTCGCACGCGCGACCAAAGCGCTCGCACGCGCAACCGAACGGTATGCCACCCACCGCGGCCATCCGACGCTCGCTCCACGCGATCGTCATGCGATGGAGCGCGCGAAAGCGCGGCTGGAAATCGCAGCCAAGCACGCGACCAAACAAGACACCCTCGACAAACGATTCCACTGAGTCACCTCGTCAATCGACCGTAAAGTAAAACTTGCGCCCCGCGATGCCGATCCGGCAGCGGTCGGGGAGAGGTTCCTGCACGTGCTTGTCCAGCCGCCGGCCGTCCAGTCGGGTGCCGTTGACCGAGCCTAAATCCGTGAGAAAGAAGGAACCGTTGTATTGCGTGATCCGGGCATGCGCCCGCCCGACTTCCGTGTCCGGCAGCACGAGATCTGCGAGGTCCGGATCGCGCCCGATGACGAAGTCCGCGGTCAGGATATAAGCCCGGAGGCCTTTTGTCTCCTCCGGTGTACCCGGTTCCCCCTCCGACAAAAAGCCCAGCCGTTCGGACGGGTCGAGAGTCTCGACCGGCGCCGTGTGAGCTCCCATGCGGCCGAGCGCTCCCATCCGGGAGGCACAGGCGGACAGCAATCCGGAGACGCGAACGTCCCGAAAAAACCGGCTGACCTCGCGCAACGGCCCGTCGTGCGGTCGGGAAGAGTGAGTTGTGCCGGCTTCCAGTCCGGACAACCGGAGCGGAGAGGCGGGCATGAACAGCAACAGTGCGTCCGCGACCGCCGTCAGCCCCAGGCAGCCGGCGGACAGCATCCGCCAGGCGCTATGGTCCAGCCGGTCGAGCCAGAAAAGCCGCATGATCGCCGGCAGACAAGCTACGAGTGCCGGTCCTGCCAGCCATCCCGCGATTCGCAGGGAGCGCAGGAGGGGAGAATGGCCCGGCCGGCCAGAGAAATCCTCTCCGGGATTTGCTTCGGCTTCATCCAATGCAAAGTCTTCCCCTGTTATGTCGTTCTTGCGGTAGGACGCCGGAGAGGATGTGTCCGACAGGAGTGTTTTCAGCGCATCTTGCCCTGCGACCGCAGCGTCCCGGAGTACCAGAAGCCCCGAATCGGGAGTCTCGTCCGTCCGATCCGCGATGGCCATTTCCGCGAGTTCTTCCGCCAATTCTGCCAGTGATCCGTCGTATCTCTCCTCCGTAGCGGGAAGATATGCCAGGCAAGGGGTCGGAGACAGAGAGGCATCCCCATAGGATGCCCCGCCTGCTCCGCGATCTTCGTTTGAAGGAAAAAACCATAACGCATCCGATCGCAACACAAACCGGTTGGGATCCAGCAGCGCATCTTCGGACTGCGCGACAAGAGCCTGGATCTCCGACAGCAACCGAACCAGCCATGCGGAAGGATCCTCCTCCGCATCGACGGCCATGCGGACGACTTCCGCGCAGGGCAACATCCCTTCCGTCAGCCACCTCACATATGCTTTGTCTTCTCGGAAGATACAGCACAGAGGAAGAAGATGGACGGGACGCCCGCGCACGATCCATTCCAGCTCATAGTGCCGGAGTGACGCTGCATCGACAATCGCCTCCGGGAAGGGGGTCATTTCAGGCTGTCGATTACGATTTCGTCGTCGAACACAGTTTCCATAATGTGTTTTGCGTATTCCGTCAATTGTTCCCGGAACACCAATGCGACCCCCACCAGCACCGCGATCAGGATCACCACTTCCACGGTTCCGATGCCAGCCTTGGTCCAGCGACACTTTATTGTTTTCGTTTTCATCCGGATCGTCCTCCTCTGATATGGATTGCGTTAACTATGGCCGGAACGCGAGCAGGGCAGGCAGACCGGCGACAGCCAGAATGACCAATAAGGAAAGAAACATGGGTATGAGCAGATATACCGTGTGTTGTTCTGCCCGTTTTCGTGCCGCGTTCCGGTTGAGCGAGCGGCACACCGGCACCTGCAGCCGGAGCAATGACAACAGTTCGTGTCCGCCTGTCCGCTCGAACTGTGCGATCAATGAAAGGGATGCCTGCACTTCCGGTATGTCGGTTTGGGATGCCATCCGGTCAAAACCGTGTGAAGCGGAACGCCCCGCCTGGACTTCCGCGCGGATATTTGTGAGCGCGCGGCCAAACGGACTGGTCGGATGCGGGATCCCCGACAGACAGACATCGAGCGCATTGGAGAGCGGGATCCCCGCGTGCAGCACGGCGGACAACAACCCCAGGAAGACGGGGAATCCCTCCAGTATCTGGTCGCGAACCCGATCCACCCGGCGTTTGAGATCCCGGTCCTGCAGGAGGGGCAGCAGCAAGGCAAGCAGCGGGATCCACCACACCGACCCGCCGGCTGCGGCGGGGAATGCCCCCAACGCGGCACCTGCAATACACATCGTCATTTTCTTTTCCATGTGCCGTGCGACCCTGTCCGCATCCGAGGATCCCGCAAACGACAACAGCCGTTCCAACCGGACCCGGTATCCTGTCGGGAGCCGGGCGGCCAGCCAGCGTGCCAGCGCCGGCGGTCGTCGCACCCCATCTTCCTTGTTGCGGACCAGTCGGTCCAGGGAAGTCCGGACCAGTCGGTCCGGGGAAGTCCGGACCAGTCGATCCGGGGAAGTCCGGACCGTTCGATCCGGGGAAGTCCGGATCGGTCGGGGGCCGGACACCACACGCAAAACCAATGATATGGAAAGGACGGATAGCAGATACAGTCCGGCCATCACCCATGCCCCGAATGCGGACAGGAGCAGCGGATCGAGATACCCGGGGGCGAGTCGGCCAAGCAATAGCGCAACCACCGGTGGCATGGCCGCGACCACACACGCTTCCGTGCTGCGCTGGGCCGATTCCGCCGCGACTGCGTCTTCGACCGCGATGGATTCCGCGACCATGCCTTGTCCGGTCCGAAGCAGTTCCGTCACTCCCGTTCCGACCGAACGGACCATCGCCAGCGCAGCCAACACGGGCTCTGCCTCGCGACAGGAGAACCGGGCGGAAAAACGCGTGATGGCTTGGGACAGGGGAGCGCGGCTCCCGAGATCGCTGACCAGTCTTTGCAGTCCGGACGCCAGCGGGCTGTGCGCGCCCCACACCCGCTTAGCTTCGACGCAAGCGCTTCCAAAGGCCAACTCCAACGGTTCTCCGACCGACAAGCGAGACAACAAGATCTGAAACAAGTAACCGGCCTGCTCTTTGCGTACACGCTCTCCGCGGCGTGCAATCCGGAACAATACCGCGGGAATCATCGGCAGCGCGCCTACCACTGTACCGGCAATCCTCGCCCTGCCAGCGGGTACAAACATACCGGACAACAGGAACGAGAACCCCGCGCAACCCGCCGCGACTGCCAGTGCGCGCACGGGGGTCGTCATACAGCACACCCGCCCGTGACGGGGACCGGTTCCAGTCGGAACCCATGCTCCTCGTCCGGATGGACCGATCGGATCTCGTCGACAACCCTGCGGCCGTCGGCCAGTCGCTCCATGTGAATCACCAGGTCGACCGCGGTCCCGACCTGACGCAACAGGGAAGAGTAGGGGAGGCCGGCTGCGGTGTGCGCCAGCGCCGCGAGCCGGAACAACATATCCCGGCAGGAGTTGCCGTGCCCTGTGCACAGCGATCCCCGATGCCCGGTGTTGAGGGCCTGCAGCATCGCCGCGGCTTCGCTGCCGCGCACCTCCCCGACGATGATTCGGTCCGGACGCAGCCGCAAGGCCGTGCGGACCAGGTCTTCCATATCGATCTCTCCGGTGCCGTCCGGGCCGGGTGTCCTCGCCTCCAGCCGGACCAGGTTGGCCGCCCCCTGGATGCGAAGCTCTGCCGAGTCCTCAATTGTGACCACCCGCTCTCCCGGGGGAATGCAGGAAGACAGAATGTTCAAAAAGGTAGTCTTGCCGGTGCCGGTGCCGCCGCATATGAAAATGCTACGGCGCTCGCGAACCGCTTTCGACAGATAGGAGGCCTGTGCTTCCCCCAGCGTGCCTTCTTTGACCAGTGCCTCCATCTGGAGTCGGATACCAGTAAATCGGCGGATGGTCAGGATCGGCCCGTCCGGTGCGACCGGAGGCAACACCGCGTTGGCGCGGGACCCATCCGGCAACCGTATGTCCGCGACGGGGGCGGACTGGCTGACGGACCGATTCCCGCGCGAAAAAAGATGGACGATCAGATTGGACAGATGGTCCGCGTCTTCGAACCGAATGGCGGAAGCGTGTAGGACTCCACCCGCTTCGTAGTAAATCTGCCCGGGGCCGTTGACCATAATCTCGGTGACATCCGCATCGTCCATCAGCGGTTGCAATACGTCGTATCCCCGCATAGCGTGGTACAGGTGCTCGATCATGTGTTGCTGCTCGTTCCACGCCAGTCGGGACCCGGACAGTTCCCGGGCGGCGGTGTGGGCGATCAGGCGCTTGAGCGCGTGGTCGTCCATGTCCGGATGTGCGCAGAGGCGGTCGAGCACGGTTGTGCTGATCCGTTCGCGGATGGGAGTAGCGGCGGGAAACAAGGTGGTGGATCGACTCATCTTTTCTGTACCTCCCTTTATTTCGCTAATGGTGTCGCCGGTCCGCTGTCCGGCGATCCGCGCCGGCAGGGCGGCTGAAGCACCGATCGTCTGGGGCGGCACCCCGGCGGGAGTCTGGACAGGAGCGGAGCGAACCGCGAGGGAGCGTCTCTGGCCCCAATGCCCTCCTCGATCAGCAAATGGCACTCCGTACAGACGGACAACGCCGCGGCTGCGGTAGATTCGGGCAGTTCGGCGAGGTCGACGATGGCGATCGATCCGTCTGGCTGGCCGCCGACCCACCGCACCAGCGCCGACACGACCGTACGCAGGGCATCGGGTCCGCATTCCAGCAGATGCTCGTGGTTTTCAGCCGGGCGGACGCACAACACCCCCGTCCGGGAGGGGTGCAGCGATGAGCCGATCGAACTGTCGCAGGAGTCTCCCGCTCCTGCGAGCAGCAGAAGCTGCGTCAACGTGTCCGATCCGCGGGCGGACAGCGGCAAGAACGCGGTGCGGGAGCGGGGCAGACAGGGCAGGTAGACCACCCGACCTCCTCGCTCCTGTGCCTGTTCTGCAAGTCGGGCGAGGAAGGTCCATCGCACGCGGTCGCAACCTTCGCTGATCACTCCGACGGCGCCCGGGGCTCTGCCCGGCAGGGTGGATGCCACAACCGGATCCGCTGAAGATTCCAGATATCGCTCCAGAGTGGATGCGATTCCGTGGGCGTCGCCGAGCCGCGGGAGCTTCGCCGGGTTGTCCGTATCAGAGGCGTCGAGAGATACCGCATCCATCGGATGCGGGAAAAGGTATAACACGGGAATCCGGTCGTCGTCCGGCTTCCAGCTGAAATATCCTTCGCCCGCGACCACTGCGTCATACTTCGGGTCGAGGACTCCCTGAGATCCCTCGATGGTTTTGTCTTGCGTCGCTGCCGGACCGACGACCGTCTCGCAATCATCCAAGTGCCGGGACAGGTATTCCGCAAGTGCTGTCGCATACGCTGTTTCCATGTCCAGAATCCGGATGCGCCGCATCGTCGATCCCCCCTCTCGGATGCATCCTACCGCGGTGCTGTGCGATCGGGGCCGACCGGCGTGCGACAAAAATCCGCATTGTCTCCGGATTTTCGGGTACGCGGGAGATTGGCTGCACAAGTTCTCCGGAACCCTTGCATGCACCGTCGGTGGATGGTAGAATACAGGCAAATTTCATATAGATTCATCTCTTATCGAGAGTGGCTGAGGGACTGGCCCTGTGAAGCCCGGCAACCGGCAGAAATGCATCGGTGCCAAATCCAGCAGACGGACGCGTCTGGAAGATGAGGAAGTTGATCAAGTCAGGTTCCGCCTCTTCTAGTAACGAGGCGGTTTTTTTGTCGGATTTCCACTCTCGGAACACACACATCGGAGGATTGCATGAACAAAAACGAAACCTGGTTTTTCACATCCGAGTCCGTGACGGAAGGGCATCCCGACAAAGTTTGCGACCAGATCGCGGACGCCGTCCTGGACGCCATACTCACCAAGGACGCAAACGCGCGCGTGGCGTGCGAAGCCGTCGCAACCGCGGGGATGGTCCTCGTCACAGGTGAAATCACGACGACCAGCCCGGTCGAGATTGCGCCCATCGTGCGCGCTACCCTGCGCGAGATCGGGTATGACAATCCCGCCGCCGGATTCGACGCCGACACCTGTGCGGTGATCACTGCGGTGGGACAGCAGTCCCCGGACATCGCCAACGGCGTGAACCGCTCTTATGAGGTGAGGCAGGGGGCGGACGAGGATGAGTTTTCCACCGGGGCGGGAGACCAGGGCATGATGTTCGGGTTTGCCTGCAACGAAACACCGGAAAAAATGCCGCTCCCGATTTCGCTCGCGCACGCGCTTTGCCGGCGTCTGGCGGAAGTCCGCAAGACCGGCTTGATTCCTTATCTGCTTCCGGACGGCAAGTCCCAGGTCACGATGCAGTACGAGGGAGCCCGTCCCGTACGGGTCGACACCGTGGTCGTGTCCACCCAGCACACCGAAGACGTCTCTCAGGAAACCATCGCGGAAGACATGCACCGGTATGTGATCGAGCCTGTCATTCCCGCGGAACTGCTGGACGACAAGACCCGCTACCTGATCAATCCTTCCGGGCGGTTTGTCGTTGGCGGTCCGAGAGGGGATTCCGGGTTGACGGGACGCAAGATCATCGTCGACACCTACGGCGGGTTTGCCCGCCACGGTGGCGGATCGTTCTCTGGCAAAGATCCGACAAAGGTGGATCGGACCGCGACCTACGCGGCTCGTTATGTCGCAAAAAACGTGGTCGCGGCTGGGCTCGCGGACCGCTGTGAAATTCAGCTTTCCTATGCGATCGGGGTTGCGCAGCCGGTCTCCGTCATGATTGACACCGCCGGAACCGGCGTGCTGTCGGATGCCGCGATCGCCGATCTGGTATGTCGCCACTTCGACTTGCGGCCGGCCGCATTGATCCGCGATTTCGGTCTGTGCCGCCCGCTGTATCGCCAGGTGGCAGCCTATGGCCATCTCGGTCGTCCGGATCTCGATCTCCCATGGGAGAAAACCGACAAAGCCGAAACGCTGCGACGCGATGCCGGACGATCGGACTGAGGGCCCCGTTCCCGGGCCGGAACTTTTGAATCCCGGCGGCCTGGCGATCGAAGAAGGGGTGGTCGAGGACATCGTATACCGTTCCGAAGAGAGCGGTTATACGGTTGCCGAACTCGCGGTGTCGGATGACAAGGCCATGATCGCAGTTGGCATCATGCCCTTTTTGGCACGCGGCGAAACCGTCCGCATGCAGGGAACCTGGACCCGTCACCCCGAATACGGGGACCAGTTCAAGGTGTCCCGATACGAAGCCGTGGCTCCCGGCACCGAAAGCGCCATTGTACTGTACCTGTCGTCCGGCATCGTCCGGGGCGTCGGAGAAAAACTCGCCGCGCGGATCGTCAAACAGTTTGGCGAGGATACCCTGCGCGTGATGCGCGAACAGCCGGAACGCCTGGCGGGGGTCAAGGGCATCAGCCCGGACGCGGCCAAACGCATCGCCGCGGAGCTGAGGGAAAAGCAGGAATACCAGGAGCTGGCACTGTTGCTTTCCCCGTTCGGCATCGGAATGGAAAAGATTCTCCGCATTCACCGGCAATACGGCATGGGTGCAGTCGAGCTGGTCCGGGACAATCCTTTCCGGCTGGCCGACGAAGTATACGGGATCGGGTTTCACACCGCGGACCGGATCGCACGCAGCTTAGACTGCGCCCCGGATTCTCCCTATCGCATGCGCAGCGCGGTTCGCTATACCTTGTCGCAGGGGGCGGCCGCGGGTCACACCAGTTTGCCCGAGGATGTGCTGCTTGAACATGCTTCGCGCCTGGTGGGACTGCGCATCCAGCCGGACAACCCGGACTATATCCGCATGCAGGTGTCCGGACAGACGGTGACCGGGGACCCGGACGGGACCGGCACACGGGTTGCACTCCGGAGCCTGCACGATGCGGAAAAGAATCTCGCGGAGCGGTTGGCCGCCTTGGCCTCCTGCGACCCGCCCGACCGGATCGAGGATCTGGAAGCCCGGGTGGACCGCCTGGCGGAGCAGGCTGATGTCGAACTCGCGGCCGAACAGCGGGATGCGGTTTTGCTGGCCGCACGTTCCGGCGCGTGTGTCGTCACCGGCGGGCCGGGCACAGGCAAGACGACTTTGATCCATCTGTTGTGCCGGCTGTTCGGACAGGTCGGGAAACGCATTCAACTGACCGCTCCGACGGGGCAGGCCGCCAAGCGATTGACCCAGGCGGCCGGGATCGAGGCGCGCACAATCCACCGCCTTCTGGAAACCCGCTTCATGGGCGAGGAAGAGGAAGACCGGCTCGCCGGGCCCCGATTCCGCCGCAACGCGGACAATCCGCTGGACGCGGATGTGCTGGTGGTCGACGAGGTTTCCATGGCGGACGTCCTGTTGCTGGACAGCCTCCTGGCCGCGATGCGGCCGGGTGCGCGGATCGTGCTGGTGGGAGACGCCGACCAGCTTCCTCCGGTCGGGCCGGGCAACGCGCTCCGGGATATTCTGGCCTCGGACTGTGTACCTGCGGTGCGGCTGACCCGCATCTATCGTCAGTCGGAGGCGGGCCGGATCGTCGAAAATGCGCATCGCATCAACCGCGGCGAGTATCCGGTGTTTCAGCAAAGTGATGACAGCGATTTTATGTATGTCCCGAGAAAAACGCCGGAAGATATGGCGGCGGCCGCTGTGAAGCTGTGCTCCGAGGTGTTGCCGGGACGCTACGGATACGACCCGTTCCAGGACATCCAGGTCATCGCTCCCTCCCGCAAAGGCCCTGCCGGAATTCCGGTGCTCAATCGCGCCCTCCAGGCCGTTCTCAACCCCCGGGCCGGGGAAAAGGAGCCGGGATTTTCATCTCGCGGCTTCCGGTTCTGCGCGGGCGACCGCGTCATGCAAATCAGCAACGACTACAGCCTGGAATGGCGGGAAGCCGGGAATCCCCTGATTCAGGGGACCGGGATCTTCAACGGGGAGACCGGCATCATCCGGTCCGTTGACGAGGAAGAAGGCACGCTCGAAGTCCTGTTCGACGAGGATCGTCTGGTGGTTTACGACCGTTCCATGCTGGACGAGCTCGACCCCGCCTACGCGGTCACGGTCCATAAAAGCCAGGGTAGCGAGTATCCGGTCGTCGT
>JAAYKS010000244.1 GCA_012522285.1 Clostridiaceae bacterium
CACCGGAATCCTTCATTTCATTCCAGAGGTCGTTGCCTTCCCGGGAACGCTCGCCGACCCCCGCGAAAACCGACACTCCGCCGTGTTCGGTGGCGATGTTGCGGATCAGTTCCAGGATCAGGAAGGTCTTGCCGACCCCCGCCCCGCCGAACAGTCCGATCTTGCCGCCGCGGCTGTACGGCACGAGCAGATCGATGACTTTGATCCCGGTCTCCAGGATCCGCTCTTCCGGATACTGGTCGATAAAGGAAGGCGCAGGCCGGTGGATCGGCCAGTTTTCCTGGGCAATCGGGGGATCGATCCCGTCGATCGGGCGTCCGAGCACGTCAAACATGCGACCGGTAACCACGTCCCCGACCGGTACCATCACCGGATGGCCGGACGACTCGGCAGCGGCGTTGCGGCTCAGCCCTTCGGTCGCTTCGAACGCGACGCACCGGACGATCCCTCCGCCCCGCTGCTGCAGGACTTCCACATGGATCTCCCGCTCGCCTTCGCGGATGGTGACCATTTCCTGGATGGCAGGCAGCTGGTCTTCCGCGAAGAGGATGTCGATGACGGGTCCGATGATCTGGGTAACGGTTCCGATGGCCATGGTGTCTCCTCGCTTAGTCGCCTTCCGAGATGGTGTTCGCCCCGTTGACGATCTCGGTCAATTCGCTTGTGATTCTGGCCTGGCGGGCCTGGTTGCTCCGCAGGGTCAGTTCGTCCAGCATCTCTTTCGCGCTTTTGGTCGCGTTGTCCATCGCCATCATGCGGGCGGTCTGCTCGCTGGCGAATGCTTCGGCCAGAATGCCGTAGACCATACCGTTCAAATAGGTGTCGGTCAGATAGTCCAACACGGCGCCGGCATCGGGAAAGTACTCTACAGGTTCGTCCGGATTGATCGCGCGGTAGGAAGCACCTTCCTCCGGCGGTACGAGCTGCTGCAGCGCAACCGTGTTGACCGGCACGACGCGTGTGATCATGGGATGCATGCTGATCGCGGAAAAGATACGCGTATAGATGAAATAGACCAGATCGGCCTTGCCCGAATCAAACAGATCGACGACAAAATCCGCGATGTCCCGTGCGCGGTAATAGGTAGGCGACGCGATCGGATAATTGAAATCGCTGTCGACCTCGAAACCTGTGCGGATCAAACGGTCTTTGCCGATGGTACCGCATACGTACAGACGGGTTTCGGTCAAGAGCCCTTTTTCCACGTTCTCCCGCTCTTTTTCCCGGATGTAGGTTTCGGCGGTGTTGATGACGTTGAGGTTGTACGCGCCCGCAAGCCCCTGATCCCCGGTCATGACGAAGTAAGCGATTTTCCAGGTCTCCCCCTCTTTTTTCTGCCGCAATGTGAAGAAACGGTCCTGGAGACGGGTTTCGCTGTTTTCGATGTCGATCATGGTCGCGGCGCAGCGCGTAAAGAAAGGCATCGCGCGTTCCAGCTGGGTGCGCGCGTTGCGCATTTTCACCGCGCTGATCAGTTGCATCGCACGGGTCATCTGCTGGATGTCGGTGACGCTTCGAATCCTTTTTCGGATGTCGTTGAGTTGTTCCATGGCCTACTCCTGTCAGTCCCGGTCGTCCGGCGGCTGTTCGGGGTGGTTCTCGGCCATCCATTGCGGCAGATAGTCCGCGAGCAGCGGTTCGATCCGGGCCGCCGCGGTGTCGTCGAAGGTGCCGGTCTCGGCAATCCCGTCCAGCAGATCGGGGGCAGCGGATTTGAGATGTTCGACAAAATCCGCGAAAAAGACATGGATGTCTTCCCGCGCCACCGTGGAGAAACCGCCCTGGTTGGCGATGTGCAGCATAACGACTTGCTCCTCCATCGGAGCCGGATGATACTGGGGCTGCTTGAGAATTTCGCTGAGGCGTTCCCCGCGCCTGAGTTCGCGGCGGGTCTCCTCGTCGAGTTCCGAACCAAATTGCGAAAAGGCCGCTAGTTCCCGATACTGCGCAAGGTGGATCCGAAGCGGACCGGCGACCTTCTTCATCGCTTTGGTCTGAGCGGCGCCGCCGACACGGGATACCGAAAGACCTACGTTGATGGCCGGGCGCTGACCGGAAAAGAACAGCTCGCTTTCAAGATAGATCTGTCCGTCCGTGATGGAGATCACATTGGTCGGGATATAGGCGGAGATGTCGCCGCTCTGCGTCTCGACGATCGGGAGTGCGGTGATCGATCCGCCGCCAGAAGCCTCGGACAAGCGGGCTGCCCGTTCGAGCAGCCTCGCGTGAAGATAGAACACGTCGCCCGGAAAGGCTTCACGACCGGGCGGCCGGCGCAGAAGCAGGGAAAGCGCGCGATACGCTTGTGCGTGTTTAGTAAGGTCATCGTAGACGATCAGCACGTCTGCGTGCTCGTTGAGCATGAGTTCCTCGGCGATCGCACAACCCGCGTAAGGAGCGATGTACTGGAACGAGGCCGGCATGCCCGCACTGGCGACAACTACGGTCGTATAAGCCAGCGCGTTGTGCCGACGCAGGATGTTCACGACCGCAACGATGGTGGACATCTTCTGTCCAATCGCCACATAGACACAATACACGCCTTTACCGCGCTGGTTGATGATGGTGTCAATGACAATCGCAGTTTTTCCGGTTTGCCGGTCGCCAATGATCAGTTCGCGCTGGCCCCGTCCGATCGGGGTCATCGCGTCGATGGCGGTGATACCGGTTAAAAGGGGAGTATCGACCGGTTGGCGTTCGATGATCGAAGGCGCTTCCGCTTCAATCGGGCGGCGTTTGCGGGTATTGAGCATGCCCAGACCGTCGATCGGCACGCCCAGCGGATCGACGACCCGACCCAACAGTTCGGTCCCGACGGGGACGTCCATGACACGGGCGGTGCGTTTGCACACCGATCCTTCGTGAACATCCAAGATGTCGCCGAGCAGAATAATACCAACCAGATCGGGCATCAAATTCATTGCAATCCCGGAAGTTCGTGAGGTGAATGCGATTAACTCACCATTGAGGCAATTTTCAAGTCCGCTGACATAAGCGATGCCATCCTGGACCCGCTCAACCTGACCGACTTCATCGACCGCGAATCGGGTCGCGATAGACGATAAAGTTTCCTGCAAACCGTCAACGACCAGTTGCCGGTTTTTTTCTTCGGTAGGAATCGGTTCCATCGCGCCATCGAACAAAATGTCTTGCCCACTGGCGGCAGGTGGCTCGTCGAACTCTTCCAAGCTCTTTTCCAAGGTCGCGCGGATGATATTTCCAAAGTCGTCCTCGGGTTCGATCGCACCCAGCGGATCCGCATCCTTGAGTCGCGCTGCGATGCGTGCGAGTTGCCCTTTGATGCTGTAGTCGTAACGAAAATCGCCGGCGAAGATCACGATGCCGCCGATCAGGGTCTCATCGACCGCTTGCTTCATCTCGTAATGTTCGATCCCGTTTTGTTGTGCGAAACGTGCGGCGATCACAGCCGCTTTTTCCGGATGGATCGGAGTCGCGGTGACAATGCGAATAACGCGAAGGACAGGTCCAGCCATATCAATGCACCCCTGCAGCACCGGCATCCGTTATCTCGGATTCACCTTTGCCGCGCAACTCGTCGTCGATCAAGCCTTCCACCATTTCGCGCTGGCGGCTTTCATCCATGTACTGCTGGATCACCCGCGAAGCGATCCGAACCGACAGATCGGCCACCTCCCCGCGCATGCCTTCGAGCAGGGTCACACGCATCCGGTCGCATTCCGCATTTCCCTTGGAAATAACGCCGGAGGCTTCCTCTTTGGCTTGCGACATAATTGCATCCGCCTTGTTCTGCGCAGACAGACGCGCGTCGGATACGATCGTCGACGCGTCTCGTTTGGCTTCGTCCACCGTTTTGGCAGCTTCGCGGAACCGGAGTTCCGCCTCTTCTTCGCGCTGGCGCGCGGCTTCCAGCTGCCCGCGTACGGTCGCTTCCCGCTTCCGTATGAAACGGATCGCGGGCTTGAACAGGAACCGCTTCAGGATGACATAAGCCACCAGCACATCAATGATTGTCAGTACGACCGTGACGAGATATCCCGCCAGGGCTTCAGGTTCAAACACGTCGCATCCCACCTATTCCGAACATGGGCGCCAATACACTCTGGTATGGAGTGGGCGTCCTGTGCGTGCCGGCCGGCACTTACTTAAACGCGAAGATCAGCAGCAAGCTGATGACCAGGGCATAGATCGCGACCGACTCGATGAAGACGATGGCGATCATCAGCATGCTCTGGATGCGTCCGGCCATTTCGGGCTGGCGTGCCGTGGATTCCAATGCTTTGCCGGTGGCCATCGAGATGCCCAGCGCGGCGCAAGCGCCGACCAGTCCGATTGCGAGAGCCGCTCCGAGAGCGATAATGCCGTTGTCCATGTGGTCTTTCCTCCGTTGATGAATGAAATGAGTCGAATTGAGGCGTTCGGGTCGCGTATCCTATGCAGTCCGCCGCAAGCGGCTCGGTCAATGGGACGGCGCGGCCTGGGATCTCTTTTTCGCTTGTTCGATGTGCGTGTGGTTGGCTTCCAGTATTTCGCCGACGTACATGACCGTCAGGTAGGTGAAGATCGCCGCCTGCAGAATCCCGTCCGCCAGATCGAACCACAGTCCGAGCACGCCGGGCAGCCCCAGCGGCAACACGATCCGCACAAACTCCATCAGGATATAGGCGCCAAACACGTTGCCGAACAACCGGAGCGCCAGCGACAGAATACGGATGATATAGTCGAGGATCCGGAAGGGAACCACCATGCCGACCGGTGACGACAGGCTTTTCCACATCCCTTTGGGTCCTACGAAACGAAAACCGATGTACACGACAAACACTACCGACAGGATCGAGAGTCCGAAACAATACCCCGGGTTCTTGGCAGGTGGCGAAATTCCCACAAAAGAGGAAATATTGGCCAGCGTGATCAGCAGCGCGACCGAACCGACAAACGGAACCACCTTGTCGGTCTGCTCGTCGCTGAGATCGTTGGATTTGCACAGCGAGGACAGAATGCCGATCAGCCCCTCTGTCAGCAGCTGCCGGCCGCGCGGGACCGGACGGAACGAGCGGCCGAAGACCAGTGCGAGCAAAAACAATACCACGATGACGCCCCAGGAAACGACAACCGCGTCGGGCACAGGCAGACTCGCGCCGAACAGTTCGATCCGGAACATCGTGCGCGGAATGATCATCTCGGAGATCTCGGCACCGATGTCGCCGATGTGGAATATCTCCGCGACCCGTTCTTTCAATGCGTCAAAAAAGCGTTCCCACCAACTCATGTCTGTTACCCGTTCTCCGTTTCCACAAACCGGACCGTCTCCCCCTCGGCAGCCTCGAGCATCTCGGTGGCGAGCGGGTCGGGATAGTCGCCCTTGTACACGATGCGCACGATGCCAGCGTTGATCAGCATTTTCGCGCACAGCGAGCAGGGCTGGCAGGTGACATAGATGGTGCCGCCCTGTACGACCGACCCGTAGCGGGCGGCCTGGATCAAGGCATTTTGCTCAGCGTGGATCGCGCGGCAGAGCTCATGGCGCTCGCCCGAGGGCACGCCGAGTTGCTGCCGGAGACAGCCGACCTCGTCACAGTGCGGACCGCCCGAGGGCGCGCCGTTGTAGCCGGTGGATACGATGCGGCGATCGCGAACGATCAGCGCGCCGACCTGACGGCGAAGGCAGGTGGAGCGGGTTTTGACCAGCTCCGTGATCTGCATGAAATAACTGTCCCATGAAGGGCGCACGGCAATCCTCCTGTGTCCTGCAAAATCGCTATCTGACCATTATAGAACGGCTTGTCGCGATGTCAAATGAAACCTGTCCGGAAATGCAAAAATCGGGCAACAGGCCAAGTCTATTGCCGACCTTGGCAAGTGGCCCGATTCGCGAAACCGGATGGGATCCGAAGGGGGTCTACTTGGTTCCGAACAGACGGTCTCCGGCGTCTCCGAGTCCGGGCACGATGTAGGCGTGGTCGTTGAGCTTCTCATCCAGTGCCGCGCAGAACACGGGGACATCCGGATGGTCGTGCGTCAGACGTTTGACGCCTTCCGGTGCCGCGATCAGGCAGACAAACTTGATGCTCGTGATGCCGCGCTGCTTGAGAAAGCTGACTGCCGCGGAAGCGGACCCGCCGGTCGCCAGCATGGGATCGAGGATGATGACCTCGCGATCCGCACAGTCGGTCGGAAGCTTGCAGTAATACTCGATCGGCTCCCGCGTCTCGGGATCCCGGTACAGCCCGATATGGCCGACTTTGGCCATCGGGATCAGCTGTAGCATGCCGTCGACCATGCCGAGTCCGGCGCGCAGAATCGGAACCAGTGCCAGTTTTTTCCCGCCCAGCACTTTGGATCTCGCAACTGCGATGGGGGTTTCGATGTCGATCTCCTTGAGCGGGAGGGAACGGGTGACCTCGTAGGCCATGAGCAGGGAGACTTCGTTGACCAGCTCGCGGAACTCCTTGGTGGTGGTGAGCTTGTCCCTCAACAGGGAAATTTTGTGCTGGATCAACGGATGGTCGAAGATGAAGACGTTGTCACTCATGAGATTCTCCTTGCGTTTTCTAGTACTTCCTGTGGGAACGCTGCTGTTCGATGTCCGGTTTATTTTTCCAGGTCCATCAATTCATTCACGCGGACCTGGTGACGTCCGCCGGCTTCGAAAGCTTCCCCGAAAAAGGCGTCCGCGATCGCACACGCAACCCCGGTCCCGACCACACGTGCGCCCATCGCGAGGACGTTCGCGTCGTTGTGCTGCCTTGCCATGCGCGCCATGTATTCGTTGGTGCACAGTGCCGCCCGGATGCCGTCGATTTTGTTGGCCGAGATCGAGATGCCGAGACCGGTCCCGCAGACCAGAACCCCGAAATCCGCCTCTTTGCGGTTGACCTTGTCGGCCACCTGTACGGCGGCGGGCACATAGCTCGCAGGTGTGTCGTCGGTGTCGGTGCCGCAGTCCGTACAGAGATGCCCCTGTGCGGCCAGGTGCTCCATCACGGTTTTTTTGAGCCGGAACCCGGCGTGGTCACTGCCGAATGCGATTTTCATGGTGTCTCCTCCGGTGTCTGGTCTTCCGTTTATTCTATCACTCCGCCACACCTTGATCCAAGTCAGAACGGGCAGGTTTCGTCAAGATCCCGGTGGAGAAACGCCCGGTCGCCGGACGCGAAATCCCCGACCGTGTCCCCGTGACCGACCAGTTTGTATTTGTACGTCATCAAGCCCTCCAGGCCGACCGGGCCGCGCGCGTGGAGTTTGGAAGTGCTGACCCCCACCTCGGCACCGAATCCGTACCGGAACCCGTCGCTGAAGCGGGTCGAACAGTTCCAAAATACATTGCCGGAGTCGACCTGCGCCATAAAGCGCTGCGCCGCCTCCCGGTCCTCTGTGAGGATGGCGTCGGTGTGTCGTGATCCATATCGGTTGATATGGTCGATGGCCTCTTCCAACCCCTCCACGACGCGTACAGAGACCTTGTAGTCGAGGTACTCGGTGTGCCAGTCCCCGGCGGGGAGGCATCCGGTCATAGCCTGGACTGTCTCGTCCCCAAACAGTTCCACGCCCGCGGAAGACAGCGCAGACGCAAGGGCAGGAACCAAAACAGGCGCGATCTCACGGTGCACCAGAATGGTTTCGGTCGCGTTGCAGACCGCCACATACTGTGTTTTGGCATCCAGACACACGCGCAACGACATGTCGGGATCGGCTGTCCGGTCCACATAAGTATGACAGACACCGTCCGCGTGCCCGAGTACCGGGATGCGGGTGTGGTCCATGATATATCGGACAAAGGCGTTGGATCCGCGGGGGATCAGCAGGTCCACCCGGTCGTCCATCTCCAGCAGCCGTCCGACTTCTTCGCGGGATTCCAGCAAACCGATCCAGCCAGCCGGCACCAGGGTGCCCGCGGTGGCCGCCTGGATTGTGTCCGCCAGAATCCGGTTGGTGCGGGCGGCTTCGGATCCGCCTTTGAGCAACACCGC